>RZZF01000348.1 GCA_009929975.1 Clostridia bacterium | reverse complement strand
CTGGGAAGCAGCCTGGTCCAGCCAGTAGAACGCGTTTTTGCCGCTGGTTTCAGCCTGGAGGATCTCGGCCTGGCCGAGTGCGTTGCGAAACCATTCATAGGAACCGGCCGCGGCCAGGGTCACGCCCATCGCGGTAAAAGTATCCGGCGCGTTGCCACGGAAAATCTGCAGGCTGCCCTGTGGGTTGGGCATGAACTGAGGCAGCCCCATCGCGACGACACCGGATGTCCCGAGTGTGACACCGATCCGCCCCGGCTTGATCAGGCCAAGACCAGTTGTCGAGATCACCGCGTCACCGCCGCCGCCGGAAACGGGAATACCGGGCTTGAGGCCGGTCTGTTCCGCCGCGGCTTCACTGATCTCACCCGTCTGCGCGGCCGATTCGGCGACTGGCGGAAACAGGTCGGGTGACAGCCCCAGTTTGGCCAGCAGGGTCTCGCTCCAGCGATTCTGCCGTACATCATAAAGGCCGGTGCCCGAGGCATCAGAAACTTCCGTGATGCGGACGCCGGTCAGCAGCCAGCGGAGATAGTCTTTGGGGTTGAGAATCCAGCGGGTGCGGGCGAAGTGGTCCGGCTCCTGTTGCTGCAGCCAGCGGATCTTGCCGCCGGTATAGCCGGTCAGCATCTGGTTATTGGTCAGCTCGAGCAGCGCCGCTTCACCCCCGGCCAGTTCCGTGATCTCCCGGCACTGCGTTTCAGTTCGCTGGTCATTCCAGAGAATCGCGCGGCGGATGACCTGCATATTTTCATCCAGAGCCACCATGCCGTGCATCTGTCCGGACAGCCCGACCGCCGCGATTGAATGGGCACGGCAGGCGTCCGTTACCTGGCGCAGCGCTTTGACGGCTGCCTGCCACCAGTCGGCGGGGTCCTGTTCTGTCCAGCCTGCCTTCGGTGTATACAGCGGATAGGATTCGACAACCGATGTCAGAATGGTTCCGTCAGCTGAGACGGCAATCACCTTGACTCCGGATGTCCCGACGTCAATGCCGATCAGAATTTTCTTCTCCATGTCATGTTTCCTTTCCGGATCAAGGTCCGTTTCTGCCTGATTGGTTGGTTGGCCGGGCTGTGCCCGCGGATGGCGGACACAGCCGGCCGACAGCCTGTGATCAGCCAAAGAGCAGGCTGTTGATCATGCCTTCGAGATATTCCTGACGGCCGGTTCCAGTCTGCACTTCACCTTTTTCCAGCGCATAGGCTTCAAGATCGGCCATGCTGATCGTGCCGTCAACAATTTTCTTGCCGATACCGTCCTGATAGCTGGCATAACGGTCCGCGACAAACTGATCGATCCGGCCGTCGCTGATGATGCGGTCCGCCAATCTCAGACCGAGCGCGAAGGTATCCATGCCGACGATATAGCTGATGAAAACATCTTCCAGGGTGCTGGACGCGCGGCGGGCCTTGGCATCGAAATTGAGTCCGCCATGAGTAAATCCGCCGGCTTTGAGAATTTCGTACATGCACCAGGTCGCTTCATAGACATCAGTCGGGAATTGATCGGTATCCCAGCCGAGCAGCAGGTCGCCCTGGTTGGCGTCAACGGAACCGAAAAATCCGGTGTCACGGGCCAGGCGCAGTTCATGCTGGAAGGTATGGCCGGCCAGCGTCGCGTGGTTGGCTTCGATATTCAGTTTGAAATCTTTGTCCAGCCCGTATGCCTGGAGGAAGCTGATGACGGTCGCGGCGTCAAAATCATACTGGTGCTTCATTGGTTCTTTCGGTTTCGGCTCAACGTAGAAGTCACCGGTAAAGCCGATGCTGCGGCCATAGTCGACCGCCATACGCATCAGGCGGGCCAGATTGTCGCGTTCCAGCTTCATATCGGTATTGAGCAGGGTCTCATAGCCTTCACGGCCGCCCCAGAAGAC
>RZZF01000347.1 GCA_009929975.1 Clostridia bacterium | reverse complement strand
GGTCTGTTTTTCCCTGCCTGAGTTCGCGGCAAGTGGCCGGCTGGTCCCCGCCGATGACCGGGTGGTCTATGATTTATCCGGACTGTATCCTGTGCGGTTGCGTGACATTTGACGATCGATTATACTGTGGTGTGATACAGATTGGAGGAATGAACATGATACAATTCAACTGGCAGAACGCCGCGTCGTTCGTTCAGCAGACCGAGCTTGATCATCTCCAGGCACAGATCAGCCTGGCCCATGAGACCCTGCATAAGATGAAAGGCCCGGGCAGCGATTTTCTTGGCTGGCTGGAACTGCCCCGTAAATACGATAAAGATGAATTTGCCCGTATCCGCAAGGCCGCGGCCCGTATCCGCCGCCAGTCCGATGTCCTGGTGGTCATCGGCATCGGTGGTTCATATCTTGGCGCACGGGCGGCGATCGAGTTTCTCACCGGCCATTTCCATGCGCTCAGCAGCAAGAAGCAGCGCAAGGCCCCTCTGGTGATCTTCGCCGGCCAGAACCTGAGCGCGGACTATCTGAATGACCTGCTCACGTTCCTTGAGGACAAGAAGGTCTCGCTCAATGTCATTTCCAAATCCGGCACCACAACTGAACCGGCCGTCGCGTTCCGCGTACTCAAAGGCTGGCTGGAAAAGAAAGTCGGCCGTGAAGCCGCGCGCGAGCGGATCTATGTCACGACCGACCGTGCCCGCGGCGCGCTCAAGGGCCTGGCCGACAGTGAAGGGTATGAGACCTTCGTGGTTCCGGATGATGTCGGCGGTCGCTACTCCGTACTGACCGCGGTCGGCCTGCTGCCGATTGCCGCCGCTGGAATTGATATCCGTGCGATGATGAAGGGTGCCCGCCTCGGTATGCAGGCGCTGCGCCGTCCGACCCTGGCGGATAATCCCAGCTATACGTATGCCGCGCTGCGCAATATCCTGCTGCGCAAGGGCTATGCCATTGAGCTGATGGTCAACTATGAGCCGTCCATGCATTACCTGACCGAATGGTGGAAGCAGCTGTTCGGCGAAAGTGAAGGCAAGGACAACCGCGGCCTGTTCCCGGCCGGTGTCGACAACACCACTGACCTCCATTCGATGGGGCAGTATGTTCAGGAAGGCCGCCGCATTCTCTTTGAGACCGTTGTCCAGATTGACCGGTCGAGAAGTGAGCTGATCGTGCCGGAAGATCCGGACAATCTCGACGGCCTCAATTTCCTCAGCGGCACCGATCTGCACGAAATCAACCGCAAGGCAGCCCAGGGCACGATGCTGGCCCATGTCGACGGCGGGGTGCCCAATCTTTCCGTGCTCATGCCCGACCGTACCCCGGAAAGCTTCGGTGAACTCGTGGTCTTCTTTGAAAAGGCCTGTGCGGTCAGCGGCTATCTCAATGCCGTCAATCCGTTTGACCAGCCCGGTGTCGAGGCGTATAAGCAGAACATGTTCGCTTTGCTCGGCAAGCCCGGCTATGAGGATCGCCAGGCTGAGCTGGAAGCGCGGCTGGCGGTGAACGGTACTGTGGAGAAATGATGAGACGACAACAACTTGATTCTGTCCGGCTGCCGCGCCATCTGCTCAATTCAGTGGAAAAGCCGGCGCGTTATGTCGGCGGGGAATGGAACAGTGTCCAGAAGCAAAGCGATGTCCCGGTCCGCTTTGCTTTTGCTTTTCCGGATACCTATGAGATCGGCATGTCCAATTTGGCCCTGCGGATCTTATACAGCCAGCTCAACCAGCGTCAGGATACCTGGTGCGAGCGGGTGTTCGCGCCCTGGACCGATATGGAGGCCGGCCTGCGCCGCCTCGGTCTGCCGCTGCACAGCCTTGAGTCGAAAACACCGTTGGCCGGATTCGATCTGGTCGGCTTCACCCTGCAGTATGAACTGAGCTTCAC
>RZZF01000346.1 GCA_009929975.1 Clostridia bacterium | reverse complement strand
GGCCCTTTTGACGTTGTTTCACCGGCGTCAAGGCGCATTCGGCGAACGGCCAGATATTCCAGGATCCGTTCCTTCACTTTTTCCAGGCCATAATGGTCGCGGTTGAGAACACGTCGGGCCTGCGCGATTTTCAGCCTTTCAGTATCAACATGGCCCCACGGCATTTCAAAAAGCAGATCAAGATAGTTGCGCAGGACGCCCCCTTCCGGGTAGCCGGACGGCATCCGGCCGAGGCGGGCAATCTCCTTGGTGATCTTCGGTCGGGCATCATCTGGAATTCCTGACTTCTCCAGCAGCTCAAGATAATGATCCTGTTCCTCCTGTGAGCCTTCATGATCGCCCAGTTCCTTCTGGATCGCCTTCATCTGCTCGCGCAGGAAATAGTCCTTTTGGTTCTTTTCAATGGTCACCCGGACTTTATCGTTGATCGTCTTCTCGAGTTCGGCGATATACTGCTCACGTTCAATCAGGCCGATCAAAAGCTCAATCCTCGATTCCGTCGCGACCGCCTCGAGCACCTGCTGCTTTTCCTCTGTCGTGATCGACAGTTGGCCGGCAATCGCGTCAGCGGCCATCGAGGCGCTGCTGATCTCACTGATCGCCATCAGTGTTTCGGCGGACACCCGGCTGCTGGCTGCCGCGTATTTTTCAAACGAGCGGATCAGTCTCCGCCGCCATGCTTCCTGTAAAGGTGAATCGGCGATCTGTCCGTCAGGATCAGTCAGGTAAAGAACCTGCGCCTCGTCCATGTCATCCAGGCTGACCAGTTTCTCCATGCGAGCCCGGCTACGTCCTTCGACCAGCAGTTTCATGTTCTCGCTGTTTGGTAGTTCCAGTACCTGGCGAATTCTGGCCACACAGCCGGTCGCGTATATCTCATCAGCCTCCGGCCATTCCCGGAGCGGATCTTTCTGGGTTGTCAGGAAAATAAGCTGATTATTATCCATCGCCGCTTTGACCGCTGCACGGGAACGGTCCCGTGCCACATCAAAGCTCAGGCTGACGCCTGGAAAAACAGTCAGTCCACGCAGTGGAATCAGGGGAACTTCGATCAGAAACCCGGAGAATGGCTGATCGGTCTCCGCTTTTTTTCTGCGTCTCGGGGCAGACGATTTGCGTCTGGTTGTTTTCTTTGTATTCGGTTGCTTCTCATCAATCATGCATCTCACCTGTTATCAGTTGTTTTGGGGCTGCCGCGGCAGCCCTTACAATAATAACAGTATACCATTCTCATTCTGGTGACAGTAGCGTCTGACACGAGAGAAATCAGTATCGGCCAGCCATTTTATGATCTGTCACCTTCCTTTGCATCTGAAGGAGCACGTTCATTCGAAAAAAAAGAGCATCTCATTTGAGATGCTCTTTCGTATCGGGTTTTCGCTTTTTACTCGATGATGGTCGAAACGGTTCCGGCACCAACAGTTTTGCCGCCTTCACGGATCGCGAACTTCAGTCCGACTTCCATGGCGATCGGGGTGATCAGGTCAACGGTAATCGTTACGTGGTCACCAGGCATACACATCTCAACGCCTTCCGGCAGCTCAGCGACACCGGTCACGTCCGTTGTACGGAAATAGAACTGCGGACGATAGCCGTTGAAGAAAGGCTTATGACGGCCACCCTCAGCCTGGGTCAGAACATAAACCTGACCGGTGAAGTGGGTGTGCGGTTTGATGGTTCCGGGTTTCGCCAGAACCTGGCCGCGCTCAACGTCTTTACGCTGGACACCACGCAGCAGAACACCGATATTGTCACCGGCCTGTGCCTGGTCAAGCAGTTTACGGAACATTTCAACGCCGGTGCAGACGGTGGTACGTGACTCTTCAGCCAGACCAACGATTTCCAGCGGATCGCCGACTTTGACGATACCACGCTCAACACGGC
>RZZF01000345.1 GCA_009929975.1 Clostridia bacterium | reverse complement strand
GTGTCGCGACGATTCGCGGCATTCATAACTGCCTCAGCAATGAACTGGTTATGCTGGGTGAACAGACCTATGGCATCGCGATGAACCTGGAGAGAGAAAACATCGGTGTTGTCATGCTGGAAAATGACAACACCGTTCATCAGGGAACCATCTGCAAGCGGACCGGGGCGCCGATCCGGGTGCCGGCGGGAAAATCATTGCTCGGCCGGGTTGTTGATGCGTTGGGTCGTCCGATTGACGGGATGGGGCCGGTCAGCCATTCTGACCTGCGTCCGATTGAGGTGCCGGCACCGGCGATTCTTGACCGTAAGCCGGTCACCCGTTCGCTGCATACCGGTGTGACCGCGATTGACGCCCTGACCCCGATCGGCTACGGCCAGCGCGAACTGATCATCGGCGACCGCCAGACCGGCAAAACGGCTCTGGCGATTGACGCGATCATCAACCAGCGCGACAAGTCGGTTCAGTGTGTCTATGTGGCGATCGGCCAGAAGATGTCAACGGTCGCGTCTGTGGTTAATACCCTGCAGCGTTATGGCGCGCTCAGCTATACGACCGTCGTCGTCGCCAGCGCGAGTGATTCCGCGGCCCTGCAGTATCTGGCACCCTATGCCGGATGTGCCATGGCGGAAGGCCTGATGGAACGTTACCAGTCTGATGTGCTGATCGTCTATGACGATCTGACCAAACACGCCCAGGCCTATCGCGCGATCTCACTGCTGCTGCGCCGGCCTCCGGGCCGCGAAGCCTATCCAGGTGATATTTTCTACCTGCACGCACGTCTGCTTGAACGTGCCTGCCAGCTCAACGATGAACGGGGCGGCGGATCGATTACCGCGCTGCCGATTGTTGAGACACAGAGCGGTGATATTTCCGCGTATATCCCGACCAATGTGATCTCCATCACGGATGGCCAGATCTATCTGGAGAGTGAGTTGTTCTTTTCCGGTCAGCGACCGGCAATCAATGTTGGACTCTCAGTTTCACGTGTCGGTGGTGCCGCGCAGTCGAAAGCGATGCGCAAAGTCGCCGGTCCGCTGCGCATCCGCCTCGCTCAGTACCGGGAACTTGAGGCATTCTCCCAGTTCGGATCCGAACTTGACGCGGAGACACAGGAGCAACTGAGAATCGGAACTGCTTTACTGGAAGTTCTGAAACAAAACCAGTATCATCCGCTGCCGGTTGCTGACCAGGTCCTGATGCTTCATCTGGCAGGTCAATCGCTGATGAGCCGCCTGGACCGCGAGGATGTCAAGCGCTTTCTCGAACGCTTTCTCCAGTACATCCACAGCCGCTACCCCTCAATGATCACGCAGATCAGCGAAGACGGCCAATTCACCGATGAACATCACGCGCTGCTGGAACAGGCGATTACCGCCTTCTGGCCGCGCTGGGACGCAGAACAGGAAGAATATGGAACTGCAACAGTCTGAAATCAAGAAAAGGATCCGCAGTGTCGGTGATATCCGCCAGATGACGCATGCCATGCATCTGATCAGCGCGGTTAAAATGCGCCGGGCCAGGCAGCAGCTGGAAAAGACCATGCCGTTTTTTGCCCTCTGCGCGGAAACGATGATCGAGATGCAGGAATCAGGTATGCTGCTGGACAATCGCTATATGACGCTGCGTCAGAAAAAACCGGGCGAGACCTGGAAGATCGGCTATTTTATTTTGACCGGTGACCAGGGCTTGGCCGGCGCGTACAATCTCAATGTTCTGGCGACGGCGGAAAAGCATATCCAGGAAAAAATGATCGATAATGTCCGGAAAAACCTGAATACGTCCGTCGAACTCTATGTCGCGGGACGAATCGGCAGGGAACGGCTGATCCGCGCCGGATTCAATGTGGTGCCGGATTTCAAGTACCCGATCAATGAACCGACCTATTACCG
>RZZF01000344.1 GCA_009929975.1 Clostridia bacterium | reverse complement strand
ATAGAAGATCAGGGCACCGGTCAGCATCAGGATCAGTGTCAGGATGGCATAGCGGCTGGTCAGAAAGGCTTTCAACCGCAACAGCAGATTCGGCTTTTCCTCTCCGCGGATCGACTGATGTTCCTGTTCATCAAAGACAAACGTATCATTCGACCGGCGCGGTCCTTGCTTCTTTGAGCGGTGTTTCGCCGCACCATAGGCGTTCTGATCAGGATCCTTATAGCTCATACACGTACACGCTCCCGGTCACGACCGGCCGACAACCGCTCGTTTCGCGGTCGGGGCCCGGCATAGTAAAGCAGGAACGCCAGCGGCAGGGCGGCTGCCAGATTGGCCAGCAGCTGTCCGGGCAGCTGATCCGACATCTGTGAGAACAGCCGGGCGGCTGACAACGGGATCTCCGGCACGACCGGAAACAACAGGGCAACCACGGTGATGACGACCTCATAGATGACGGTCAGCCAGACAACCTGGACAAGGCCGAAGAGCAGATGCCGCTGCAGGCGCCGGCCGAACGTGATGCTGGCCATCAGCCCGATGTACATCAGCAGCAGCATGCCGACACCCAGGGCCCGGCCGGCAAACAGATCACGGAGAAAACCGGCCGCCAGACCAGTTGCCAGTCCGTCGCCCCGTCCCCACAGATAGCCTGCGAGAATCACCAGAACCAGTGTCAGATCCGGCCGCCGTCCCATGATCGCCATGGAATCCGGCAGCGTGACCTGCAGCTGAGACAGAAACAGAATTAGAACCGCGTAAACCAGCAGAAGGCGGATCGTATCACGCTTAATGCGCATCAGTCATCTCTCCCCGTCATGACAAAGACCGTGCTCAGTTCTTCAAAATCAGCATACGGCTCAAGCCAGGCCTGTTGCTGATCCCGGCTGTCCGCCTCAATCACGCGTGTGATCCGGCCGATGGGAATCCCGGCAGGAAAAAGCCCGCCGCTGCCACTGGAGACGATTTCATCGCCGGCCGCGATCTGCGCGCCGGCTGGAATCTGGTCGACCAGACACAGTCCCTGTTCCTTCAGTTCAAGGCTGCCGCGCACACGCAGCAGACTGCCGTTGACCACATTGACCTGGCCGGACAGCGCAAAGCCTTCATGCAGGAGCGGCAGCACTTTGGCCGAGACGGCGTCAGCCGTCAGGACACGGCCGATCAGATGAGATTGCGCATCAACAACGGCATAGGACAAACTTTCAGTAACCCGGATGCCGCTGGTTCGGCCGATATCAATCCGGAAAACATCAAACCAGGTCCCGATTTCCCGTGTCAGGACACGGCCGCCGATAAGATCATAGCCGGCAAACCGGTCTTTCATCTTGAACGCGTCTTTGAGCTGTTCAAACTGGCGGCCGGCATCCTCCAGCTGTGTAACCTGGTTGCGCAGCCGGGCATTCTCCTCGCGCAGAGCCTTATTCTCATCTCTCAGCCGGATACCTTCACGCAGCGATTCGAAAAAGCCGCTGACCCGGTCGGTCGTCTGGCTCAGACTCTTCTGGATCGGTGAAAAGAAGGCGGAAACCGGACTTGTGATCTGATGCAGCGGACTGCCGGATGAGATCGACAGCAAAATAACAGCCAGCAGCAGCAGGCTGATCATGACCAGAAAAAAGATGCGGTTGCGGCCTGAATTCGGCAATTACATTCACACTCCCACAGGACAGGATAAAGTCGGTTTTCTTCTGAACATCATACCTTAACGCCGCTGGATTGTGAACCCTGGCCGGACTGCTGGGGACGGACGACCGGCACTGGCCGATCATCAGAGATAACCCAACTGGCGCAGGCTGACAGAACCGCCGGCGGCCACAATCAGGTGATCGACCACGCGGATGCCCATCATCTCACCGGCTTCCATCAGACGGCGCGTCGTTTCGATATCTTCCTTGCTC
>RZZF01000054.1 GCA_009929975.1 Clostridia bacterium | reverse complement strand
AATAGCGCTTGTTTCGCGCTGCAAAGGCCTGCCAGTCTGCCTGGTTGACAGCCACCACTTCGCTGGCCCGGACATATGGCAGCAGATAGAGATGATTGTTTTTGCCGAGACGTCCGTGATCAAGATAAGAATCGGGGAAGACCGACAGATCTTCCGGTGTCAGGTACCGGTCCAGATTGACCAGCTGATCACGTCCGATCAGTTCCAGGGCCGTGTCAGGATAAATCAGCATCAGGTCAGGCAGTCCACCCTGCCCGCCGCTGCCGGCTGAATGGGTCAGCAGATAATCAGATAGCTGCGCGACCCCGGCAACGCCCTTCGCCAGAACACTGATTCCCCGGTCTTTGCCGACGGTCTGCGAGAATGTCGTGATCTGCTGTTCGAGTTCGGCTGCCTGTTCACCGGAGTAATAGTGATAGAAACTGATCGTGACCGGATCGTTTAATTCAAGCTCAGAAAGAGGTGATCCCTGGCAGGAACCCATGCCCAGCAATTGCGTGGTCAGAACAAATGTCAGAAGCCATCTGCCGATTTTCAGCATGGTTCACCTCCTTTCTGCAGATTACACCATCGGAGCGAGAGATTCAATCTGCCAGATATCTGCCGCGTATTCCTGGATGGTCCGGTCTGAGCTGAAACGGCCGCTGCGTACGATATTGATCCAGCAGCGTCTGGCCCAGGCCATCTCATCATTATAATCCGCCAGCAGCAGCTGGCGGGTGTGGCGGTAATCGTCAAAATCTCCCAGAACATAGAAGGGGTCCGCCGGCTGCCAGCTTGAGCCATACAGCAGCCCGTTGTAAAGATCCTGAAACATGCCGGTCCCGCCATCACTCAGCGTACCGTCAATCAGGGTGTCGACACAGCGCTTCAATCCTTCAACATGTTCATATTGCCATTTCGGATTGTAGTAATTCTGCGTATCCTGGAAGTGTTCGACCTTACAGCCGAAGACATAACAGTTCTCATCACCGACCGTTTCCGCGATTTCGACATTGGCACCGTCACAAGTTCCGATGGTCAAGGCGCCATTCATCATGAATTTCATGTTGCCGGTACCGGAGGCTTCCATACCGACGGTTGAGATCTGTTCCGATACATCCGCCGCGGGGAACAGCTTTTCCGCCCAGCTGACATTGTAGTTGGCAATGAAGTGAACCTGGATTCTGCCCTTGATATCGGGATCATGGTTGACCAGGCGAGCGACTTCATTGATGAACTTGATAATTGATTTGGCCCGGAAATAGCCGGGAGCGGCCTTGGCGCCGAATAGATAGACAACCGGCGGAAAATCTGAATCAGGTGTTTCCTTCAGTTTGAAATACTGATCGAGAATCAACAGCGCGTTAAGGAACTGACGTTTATATTCGTGCAGGCGCTTGATCTGAATATCAAAAACCGCGTCAGGATTGACTGTGATGCCTTCAATCTTCTCGAGCTGGCGGGCCAGCCTCTGCTTATTCTGCCGTTTGACCGCGATGAGCCGGCGTATGACATCATCATCATCCTTGAATTTTTCCAGTTCCTGTAATTGATCGAGATCGGTCACCCATTTGTCATGACCAGCACAGCGGGTCAGCAGATCAGCCAGGCCGGGATTGGCCATCTTCAGCCAGCGACGCGGGGTCACTCCGTTCGTTTTGTTCCTGAATTTCTCAGGCCAGACCGCATAGAAATCAGCCAGGGTATCCTGCTTGAGAATTTCGGTGTGCATCGCGGCCACGCCATTGACAGAGAATGATCCGTACACCGCGAGCCAGGCCATACGGACCTTGCCATCCCCGATCGGTGCATGTATCGTATTTTTTCATCGTTCATCCCACGACTGCGCATTTCCTCGCAGAATTGATGATGTATCCTCTCAGTGATCGCGTAAATCCAGGGGAAAAGAAACTGAAAAATACCGATATCCCATTTTTCCAGTGCTTCGGCCATGACCGTGTGATTCGTGTAGGCAAAGGTCTTGCGGGTGATCGACCAGGCGGCCGCCCAGTCAACCGTATACACTTCTGTCAGCAGCCGCATGAGCTCGGGGATGGCGATGACAGGATGAGTATCGTTCAGCTGAATGACATTTTCATCGGCAAATGTGGAAAAATCCGTACCGTGTTTTTCCACATGCTGACGGACAATCGTCTGCAGCGACGCGCTGACAAAGAAATATTGCTGGCGGACACGCAGAACCTTGCCGTCGTAAGAAGTATCGTTGGGGTACAGGACACGGAAGATATCATTGACCCGGTTGCGTTCAATCACCGCGTCATCAAACCGCTGCGAATTGAACAGATTGAAATCAAATTCTTCAGCGGGTTCCGCGGCCCAGAGACGAAGCGTGTTGATATTCTTCGTCTCATATCCGCTGATCGGCATATCATAAGGAACAGCATACACGTCGATATCCTTATAATGGATCAGGACCTTCTCCTGGTCACGGCGGATGATAAACGGGTATTCCCGTTCTTTCCACGCGTCAGGATACTCCTTCTGAAAACCGTCTTCGATGGTCTGCTTGAACAGGCCATAGCGATAAAGGATTCCATAGCCGGTCACCGGCAGATTATGGGTCGCGCTGGAATCAAGAAAGCAGGCGGCCAGGCGACCGAGGCCGCCGTTGCCGAGTCCCGGATCTATTTCCTGCTCCTCAAGCTCGGACAGTTCATATCCCATCTGGCTGACAGCGTCCCGGACAACCTCATAAAGGCCCAGATTGACCAGGTTATTGAGCAGGGCACGGCCGACAAGAAATTCTGCCGACAGATAATGGGCACGGCGGCCGTCCAATTGAACATGGGTGCTCTGGTTCCAGTTATCGGCCATCAGTTCGACAATCGTTCGTGACAACGCACGCCAGAACTCGAATGGCGACGCATTGGCAACGGGATGAGCGGATTCAGCCCTGATATGGGCGGCAATCTTATCTGTAATCAATTCAGTGGTTATCATTCATACCTCCGGCACTGATCTGGCTCGCCAATTTCGGCCATCATTATCCAGATCGCGGGCCTGTCTCATTTTTTCGCAGTTTTGTCATTATACACAACTCAAATGGGCTGGTCAATTTCAGGCACTGCCGGTGCTGTCAGACGACGGCTGCCAGCTGATCACGACTTTGACGGAATTCTGCCGGTTGGCTACCGTCCAGGCAAAAGCTTCCGGAATTTGATCAAAACTGAAGGTTCGTGTGACAATCCGCTCCAGGTCAAGCGGTATGCGTGCAGCCGCGTCCAGACAGGTCGGGTAGAGGTTGTGATAACGGAAGACGGTGGTCAAATCGACTTCCTTATCCATCAATGAAGCGAAATCATACGTAATTTCCGGATCAGGTGTCAGACCGACCAGTACAACACGCCCGCCTCGCCGGACCGCCTGGGCGGTCTGCCGTGTCGTCACTTCTGTTCCGGCGGTCTCAAAAACCAGATCAGTCCCTTGTCCGTCCGTCAGCTCCATCACTTTTTCGATGACAGACTCACGGCCGGCATGAATCACCTCAGCCGCACCGAGTTCCTTCGCTTTTTCCAGCCGTATGTCGACCAGATCCGTTACATAGACCTGGTGAACACCACGCGCTTTCAGCGCTAAAAGCGTCATCAATCCAATGCATCCGGCACCGAGAATCAAAGCGCTTTGCCCAACGGAAGCCTGACCTCTCGCGGCGGCATGAAATCCAACCGCCAGCGGTTCGATCAAAGCGCCGCTGACGGTGCTCATTCCCCCGGGCAGGCGGTAAGCCCAGCGTGCCGGCCAGGCGACATATTCAGCGAAAGCGCCGTCATGCGGCGGCGTCGCCATGAACACGACATCCGGACACAGATTATAACGTCCGGTCCGGCAATGATCGCACAGGCCACAGGGGACACCAGGCTCCAGCGTCACCTTGTCACCAACTGCCAGATGTTTGACAGCCGAACCGACCGCGGTCACTTCTCCGGCACTTTCATGCCCGAGAACCAGCGGCTGATCTACAATGAAATGACCGATGCGGCCATGCTGGTAATAATGAACATCTGATCCGCAGATCCCGCAATGGCTCATTCGTACCAGAACCTGATCCTCCCTGATCTCTGGAATTGGACGTGTTTCATATTCGATCTGCCCGGCTTTGCGCAGGACAGCAACCTTCATCATCTTCATCGTGATAAACTCCTTTCAAATCGATCAACTCTGTGAATCTCTGTTACGCTCATTTTACCTCAAGCCGCCCGATTAACAAAACGCGGCGGACTGAACATCACAACCTCAGAGATGATGTCAGCTGGCGCCAGGCATCAACCAGGGGCTGCGGCATCCGAAATAGATCATGCGGATGGCTCTGGCAGAGGTGGTACCCTTCCGCGAGCGGCTGAAGCCATGGGTTATCCGCGAGATTGAACATGTCGGCAAACTGTTCGCTGCGGAATCCGACGATCGCGGCAATGGTATACAGCGGCCAGGCACCGCTCAGAACCAGCTCGATCCGGATTGTGACAATCGGATAGCGGCGGCGTGGTTTCGCCGAAGGATCATCTGAGGACGTTCTCAGCACACAACAGACCCGGGTCTGATCCTGCTCCGGCGGTGCCGCTTGCAGCAGAACGGTCATCCAGGCCGCTGTCTGCGCGTATAGATAACCGGCGGTCCTGTTCTCTGCCGTGACGACACGGACCGCGCAGGGATCACGCGGGTTATCAGGTTCCGGCCGCAGCGTCAATGCTTCACCGGGCTGTAGTTCACTCGCGGTCTCTGAAAAAGGCCGTACGGTTGTCATCGCCAGCCTGGCCGGCAGACTGAATGTGGCGCGGTCGTCGGGCAGGCAGCCCCATCGGGGCACCACTGAAGGCGCGCTGCCGCTATTCGGAGGCTGGATGTTCATCAGATTCAGCCAAATTCAATTGAAGTCCGGTAAGGATCAGCGCAAACATACGGATCGCGGCATCTTCCAGTCTTGCGGCCGCCTGGTCCAGCAGCTGATCCAGAGGCTGTGCCCGGTGGCTGAGCGGCATGATTGCCGCGATTCCAGCCTCGTACAGCGGCGTCGTCTCGTCGCTCAGGCTGCCCGGCAGAACCACCATCGGCCGGTTCATCAGCCGGCATTGTTCTGCCAGGCCTCCGACCACCTTGCCCTGCAGTGACTGATGATCCAGCTGGCCTTCTCCGGTGACAACCAGATCCGCCTGCGCCAATCGATCTGAAAACCCGATATAGTCAAGTATGACCGGCAGCCCGGGGGATAATGTCCCGTTGAGAACCGAACAAAGACCGAATCCGAGTCCGCCGGCCGCGCCGGCACCCGGCAGATCACGCATGTCAGGACATCCCGCGCTGACAAGACAATCAGCCAGATGCGTCAGTCCCTGTTCCAGAACTGGCGCGGAAAGCGTGTCAACACCTTTCTGCGGGCCGTAAACCGCCGTCGCGCCAGCCGGTCCCAACAGCGGATTGCTGACGTCACACAGAATCGTCAGCGAGAGGTCATGCGCCTCCGGCAGCAGCTGATTTAAGTCAATCCGATGAATTTTCAGCAGATTCTCCGGCTGTGGACTCAGTGTCTCATGTCCACCGTCAAGAAAGCGGACACCCAGCGCATGCAGCGCACCCATGCCACCATCATTAGTCGCGCTGCCGCCGATCGTCAGAATGATCTTCCGGCAGCCGCGCCGCAGGGCATCTGCGATCAGTTGGCCGGTTCCGGTGGTACTGGCTGTCAATGGTTTTCGTTCAGTATCGCCAAGCAGCATCAGCCCGGAAGCTGAAGCCATCTCAATCACAGCGGTCTGATCAGGCAGCAGGCCATACTCCGTGTTGATCAGACGCCCCAGCGGATCTTCAGCCCGGCAGGGTACCATCCGGCCGCGGCAGACATCGGTCAGGATCGCGGCAGTTCCCTCGCCGCCGTCCGCCAGAGGAAGACAGTCGATCTGCGCTTCAGGCCATATCCGTGCAGCGGCTCTCGCAATGCAATCAGCCGCCTGTCGGGCGGTCAGACTTCCCTTGTATGAATCAGGAGCAATCAGAATGCGCATCACCAGTCTCCCATCAGAAATAGTCGAAGATACCAGCCGGTTTGATCGTCAGCATCGCCTCGAGCCATTCCGTCAGGCGGGGCTCAGCCGCGCTGCTGAAGGATGCCAAACCGCTCCAGCGAAGTTCCTGCAGTGAACGGCTCCCCAGCAGCAGACTGCTCAGTGCTTCAACACCGATTGTCAGGTCGGCTTCGTCCGGACCATCTTGTGTCCTGTGAACCACGCTGATATCACCATGTTCACATGTCAAATCGTACACGCCACTGTTTTCCGGCAGAAATTGATCCGCCACATGGAGTGTGAAAGCCTGTTCATCCAGCCATGAAGGTACGTTCAGCACGCGAAGCGCGGCTTCAACATTCAGGATTCGGACCTGACCGTTCGTGGTCCGCTGACAGCGGATCGCGCTCATTTCCTCAAACAGGCTGTCTGCCGGGAGATGAACCGGCAGATTCATGACAACAGCCTGATACTGGGGACTGAATGTCGTCAGGAATCCGAGCAGGGCCCGCAGGGACGGCTGATCGACAGCCGCCCAGTCGACGACTTTGAGAAAATGTTCATCAGGAGATACCGCCTGGGGATTATCCTGACGCTCATAGATGACATACGCGCGCTCCCTGTCATGATCATCGCACCAGATATAGGCCCAACGCTGGTCAAGCGCCGGATTCTTATCCAACAGCATCTTCCAGCGGTTGCCGGTCCGCAGGACCGCTCCGTTGATACCGGCGGCAAAGCGTCGATAAATCGCGTCAAAACTGGCCAGATCCTTGAACCCGGCAGCGCGCATCCGACCGTCCATACCATGATGAGCGAGTTCTTTCATCGGTATTTTCAGTTCATGTCGATGGCATCCGATATCATAGCCGAATTTATGATAGAAGCGATAGGAAAATGGATACAGATATGAGAAAACAAAGCCACGAGTCCGCGCGTCGCTCAGGACCTTGTGCATGATGGCCCGGATCGCGCCATGACGCCTGTGTTCTGGCATCGTTGCGACACCACCGATGCCGATCATGCCGACCGATTGATTTTCATACGCCATATTGAAATCAATCGCGTACATCATCGCGATCAGTTCGTCGTCCTGAAACGCGCCCCAGGGTATACTGACCGGATCTTCCCTGGCTGGATCAGCCAGGGGCTCCTGCTTCGGACGGGCCTGCTCAATCTGCTGCTGAACCCGCCGGTAGCCTCCGGAATAACGGAAAGCGGTCGCCTGGATTTCCTGGGCTCTGAGCGCCAGGTCATATTGTGTGACGTCTATTCGTTTTATGTCCATGGTCTAACCTCGCTGGATTGATTGTCGAACCGTTTCACCGAGTGTGATCCGTCTTTTTTCACGATGAGATGTATAAAGTGCCAGGAGTGTGCGCAGGGAACGGCCGCCTTCGACCGCGCCAATCGGAAAGCGCCCTGTATCGTCCGCGTCAGACGACCACAGGCTTTGATAGTAAGCGTCAATCAGCCTTGTGTGGCCCAGTCCCCAGTAAGCTTTGGCCGGGTCAGGCACAGCCGGGCTCATTGGATGTCCGGCCGTCTGCCGGTCATGGGCCTTCAGCCAGAACATCTCTTCTGCCGTCAATTCACGACGGGTCAGCCGCAGCCGTGCCTCCCGGATCAGACGTTCTGTCTCCTCGTCCGGCAGAACGCGCTGCTGGCCGTCGCTGAGCAGAAGCCGGTCCGCCTCCAGACGGATGGTCAGTTCAGTTCCATACAGATCAAGACTGACCGGGGCATCAACGCCAAACGCGTTGGTCGCGTAAAACAGCGCTGGAATATGACCGTCCAGCATCAGATGGCATTCAGCGGTGTCTTCAACTTCAATCCTTGATGACAAAGCATGCGTGCTGATGCTGCCTTCAACAGAAATCGGCTGTCCTGCCAGCCAGATCAGGAGATCGAGCGTATGAATCGCCTGATTGATCATGACACCGCCACCTTCGGTGGCCCAGCGCCCCCGCCATGCTGCCTGCTGATAATAGGCGGCATCACGGTGCCAGGTGACCCATCCGCGAGCGGAACGCAAGTCACCGGCGAGTCCGGCACGAATCAACAGCCAGGCCTGCAGCGACGCAAGATTGAAGCGGTTCTGAAAACACAGGCCAAGCTGCCGGCCGCTTTCTGCTTCAGCCTGTTCCAGTTGTTCCAGGTCACTCAGTGAGATTCCGGCAGGCTTTTCCAGCAGTACATGCGAGCCGGCGGCCAAAGCGGCCACCGCCAGAGGAACATGGGTATGGTGCGGTGTACAGATATGAACGGAATCGGGCTGCTGTTCCTGCAGCAGGGCATTGATATCGCGATAGCAGGCCGGTGGCGGCAGGGTCAAGTCCGCGGCAGTTTTCTGCCAGAGATCAGCCATTGCGGCGGCGGCCTGCGGATCGGGATCTGCCAGGCCGGCCAGCTCGATCCGGCCGAGTCCGGCCAGCGCGCGGATATGCATCGGGGCGATCGTTCCACATCCTGCGACAGCCGTGCGCCAGGGCAGCGGCGACGGATTTTCCAGCTGTATCATTTCTGAAATGAGTCCTCCATCCCGAATGTCGCGGCGTTCACCTGTTTATGACGGGATCCCTGCACTCTGACAGCCAGTTCTTTTTCAAACAGTCTGGCATCGATCGGCAGTTCAACCGCCTGTCCGAGCCAGCTTGAAAGATGCATCGCATTGGAAAGCATCAGCCCGCGGATTCCTTCACGGCCGTCAGCGACCAGAGGAGTCCCCTTGAGAATCGCGGAAGCAAACGCGCGAAGAACTCCGGCATGCTGAGGGTTCTCTTCATCCGGCCTGATGGTCTCAACCGTATGTTCCGGTTCTCCAAACCCACCTTTATAGGTGACTCTGAATTCGCTTTCCGGCTGGCTGAGGCGCGAAATGGTCAAGGCATTGTTTTCGACGACCAGTTTGCCGCGGTCACAGAGGATCTCAAGCCGATTCGTACCTGGGGTGTCGCCGGTTGATGTGATGAACGTTCCGGTCGCGCCGTTGGCATATTCAACATATGCGGTCACATCATCCTCAACCTCAATATCATGCCAGTGCCCATTCAGGCAGAACGCCGTGACCTTTTCCGGCATCCCGCACAGCCACTGCCACAAATCCAGATTGTGCGGACATTGATTGAGCAGGACACCGCCGCCCTCACCGGCCCAGGCGTGACTGAGGGAGTCGATGATGACGGCATCGTACCCGGCCTTCTCCGCTTCGGACAG
>RZZF01000053.1 GCA_009929975.1 Clostridia bacterium | reverse complement strand
CTCTCCCCGTGAACGCTGCGCCCCGGTCAGGCTGATTCTGGCCTGAGCTGACCGTTCGCCCGGATCTTCCTGTCCGGCCAGCGTCGTGATGGCCCGGGCAATGTCATGACTGCTGATCAGATTATAGCTGCTGTAGAAACTGGGCAGCGGATAATTTTCACGGATCTGTTCGAGCACCAGGGCCAGCCGGAATGAAGGATGCCGCCCGCTCAGCCAGCCGGTCAATGCCTGCTGGAACGGGTATCCCATGACCAGATCATGAGTCCGGCCGAAGAGGAAATCACGATAATGGCCATAGCTGATCTTATGACTGGCATCTTCCCAGACTTCCCCCATCAGGACAGCATCGGCTTTTTCCTGACGGCTGGCCCGGCGCAGTGAGCGCAGGAACAGGTCCGGCAGTTCATCCGACACATCGAGCCGCCAGCCGGAAGCTCCCAGCCTGAGCCAGCGTCGGATGATGCCGTCCGCGCCGTTGATATAAGCCTGAAACGAAAGGTCGTATTCATTGACACTGGGCAGATCCTGGAATCCCCACCATGAATCATAGAAAAGCTGGTCTCCGTGCCGATGAAAGTTATACCAGCTGCTGTATGGCGATAAATCACCACCGGTCACTTCCTGGAAGGCACCGCGGTCAGCATAGCGTCCCAGTTTATTGAAATAACGGCTATCCGCCCCGGTATGGCTGAACACACCGTCCAGCATAACGCGGATGCCTCTGTCAGCGGCTTCACGGCAGAGCCGGCTGAAATCCTCCTCCGAACCCAGCAGTGGATCAATCTGCTCATAGTCACCGGTATCATAACGATGGTTGGACCGTGCCCTGAAAATCGGATTCAAATAGATGACGCCCGTTCCCAGAGACGCGAGTTCATCCAGTTTCTCTTCAATTCCCGCGAGTGATCCGCCAAAGAAATCACAGGCGAGATAGCCGGTTTCCGGTCGGCCGTGATAGTCGACATCGTCTTCCCAGTTCTCATGAAAAATTCTTTCCGGATAATGGACCGCAGCAAACCGTTCGGTACTGAACCGGCGGTCACGCCGGAAGCGGTCCGGAAAAATCTGATAGACGACCTGGCCGGTTATCCAGTCAGGTACGGAAAAATCAGACGCGTGAATGGTGATCTGCCAGGGAGACGGATCATGCGGCTCGCCCGGATAAAACCGTGGCCGGGCCCGGCTGATTCTGCCGTCTCCGTCGAGCGCGTCGCGATTGCGGACGAAATACTGCCGCTCATCACCTGTCTTCACTTCAAACCAGTAAAAGAGCAGGCCTGGTTCATCCGGCAGACGGATCCGGGTCTGCCAGCGGCGGGATGTCGCGGTTTCATCCACAGTGTGATCCGGCGCGAGCCGGATTCTGCTCTCCTGAAACCGCTGCAGGCCGTATGCGTAGCACAGGCTGATATTGTCCGGCCAGACCGGCGTGTCCGTGATATCAAGGGCAAAATGGACTAAAGTCCCGGCTGCGGCCGCACCATAAGGTGAACGGTATGCCAGGGACCGGCTTCGATGTATAATTCGCATGCGTCTTGTTGTTTCCTTTCAGATCAGCTGCCGAGCAGCTGATAGAGACTTTGATACTCCAGGGCAGAGCGCTGCCAGGAGTAATCGCCGCTCATGGCCTGATCGACGATCGTCTGCCAGGTGACCGGTTCAGAACGCCACAGCGCGGCTGCGCGCTGTACGGTGTACAGCAGTTCATGGGCATTGATGTTCAGAAAGGAGAATCCATTCCCTTCACCGGTATATTCGTTGTAGGGGATGACCGTATCCTTGAGGCCGCCTGTTTCCCTGACAACCGGCAGGGTTCCGTAGCGCATGGCAATCATCTGAGACAGACCGCAGGGCTCGAACAGCGAGGGCATCAGGAAAAGATCGGCACCGGCATAGAACCGGTGGGATAAAGCCGTATCGTAGGTCAGGCAGATCGCCAGACGGGTCGGATTACGTCCCGCGATTTCACGCAGAGCCTGTTCATAATGCGCCTCACCGGTTCCCAGGACGGCAACCTGAATGTCAGCATGCAGCATCTCATCGAGAACCCGCAGCAGCAGATCAATCCCCTTCTGGTCAACCAGGCGTGAAATCATCACAGCCAGTGGAATGTCATCACGCTGCGGCAGGCCGATTTCCTCCTGCAGCGCCTGTTTGCAGGCCAGTTTTCCCGCCTGTCGGGTCACCCGGTCGTAGGTCCGGGCGATCTGGCTGTCGGTCGCCGGATCATAGGCCTCCACATCAATGCCGTTGAGAATACCGGTCAGTTTATGAGCCTGGCTGATCAGCAGATGATCAAGTCCCTCCCCATAATAATCCGTCATGATTTCAGCGGCGTAATTGGGGGACACGGTTGTCACCCGGTCGGCGTAGACGATTCCGGATTTGAGAAAATTTGGGACACCATCCTTGAGCACACCCAGTTCCGTCATATACCGGTCCGGCAGATCCATCAGGTCCGCGATGTGCTCGCGCCCATGAATTCCCTGGTACTTGAGATTATGAATCGTCAGAATGGTTTTTATCTGCTGATGATAGCCATATGGCCGGTAATGCGCGTCGAGCAGACAGGGAATCATTCCGGTCTGCCAGTCATGCAGATGGAGGATATCGGGCTCAAAATCCATCGGGTCACCCAGGGCTTCGAGGACAGCCCGCTGGAAAAAGCTGAACCGCTCAATATCAAATGAATAATCGACATAAAGCTGATCATGACCGAAATAGAATTCATTGTCGATGAAATAAACCGGAACACCATCCAGCTCCATGCTGAGCAGCCCGCTGTACATGGTCCGCCAGCCCAGCTTGATCATCGACCAGCGGTGGAATGTCAGGCGGTCCGACCAGATCGTCTTGATTTTCTTATAAAGCGGCAGGATCACACGGACATCGTCACCGAGGGCCCGCAGCTGGGCCGGCAGCGCGCCGACCACATCACCCAGTCCACCGCTCTGGGCAAGCGGTGCCATTTCCGCTGAGACAAACAGGATCTTCTTTTTCGTCACACGATCGCCCCCTTGCCGATCACCACCGGATAATCCTGCTGACCGACCAGTTTGATTCCCGGCCGGATCACGCAGTTCTTATCGAGGATGACATTTTCCAGTTCAACGCCTTCTGAGATGAAGGCATCCTGCATGATGATGGAGTTTTTGATCACGGCATGCCGTGAAATCGTGACACCTCGGAAAAGCATGCTGTTCTCAACCGTTCCGTTGATCAGACAGCCGTCTGAGATGACACTGTTCTTTACGGAATTGCCTTCGACATACAAAGTTGGTGCTTCATCCTTGACCTTGGTGTAGACCGGCAGGCCGGAACCGAACAGTTCATCGCGGATCTGATCCTCAAGAAGACGCATCGTACTGGCGAAATAGGTCGGAATGTTATTGATCCGCAGGACCTGTCCCTTGTATTCAATCCCGCGGATCCGGTATTCGTCATAGCGGCGGATCAGTTTTTCAATGGAAAAATCGCGCTCGCCCCGGGCGATCGACTCGCTGACCAGATCGATCAGCAGTTCGCGGTCGAGGACAATGACGCCGAGTGAACAGCGGGTCGCCGATGGTTTGGGCGGATCAAGCATGATGTCGCGCAGATTGCCGCGGCGATCAAGGTTGAGGATTACGCTGGGCGTTCCATAGCGGATACTGTCCCGATTATACAGTACACTGATATCGGCACCGCTCTCTTCATGGCGGCTGACAAAGTCATCGAATGTCGCGTTAAAGACCACATTGCTGTTCGCCATAATCACATATTTGTACTGATAAGCCTGGAAGAAATCGAGCAGACCGGTCAGATCGTCGATTTCACCGCCTTTGTCGACATTGGCCGAGTTGATATAGGGCGGAAGGATGTTGAGACCGGGCTGTTTGCGGTCCAGATCCCATGAACTGCCGGTTCCGAGATGATCCATCAGCGATTTGTATTTCGACAGCGCGATCACACCGACCTGCGTGATGCCGGAATTGACCATATTGGAGAGCATGAAGTCAATGATCCGGTATCGGCCGCCATAAGGCATGGCCGCCAAAGCGCGCGGGCGTGACAATTCACCCAGTTGAATTTTCTTATGATCTGCCAGAATAAGACCCATTGCGTTGATAAACATGGCCAACCTCCCCTAGCGCACGCGGAACGTGGATTCAATCACGTCGCTGCATTCCTGATCTCCGCTGCACTCGACCATGCAGTTGCCCGGAATCACACTGTTATCACGGATGACAAGCCCGCGTTCGAATACGGTAATCCCATCCTGACAATATGGACTGTTGTAATCACAGGTCCCTTCGACACTGGCTCCGGCCCGGACATTGCGGCCGATTACGGTTTCAAAACCGACGATGCACTTGTCGAGAAACGCGCCGGACTTCACCGTAACACCCGGCATGAGGATCGAGTCACGGACGACCGCGCCCTTTTCCACCGTCACGCTGTTGGACAGAACCGAATGTTCGACCGTTCCGTAGATCGAACACCCGTCGGTCAGTGCGCTGTTGACCACCTTCGCCGATGAGGCGATATAATGGGCCGGTTTGACCGGGTTCTTGCTGTAGATGCGCCAGCTGCGGTCACGGAAATTAAGTTCCTCCGGCCGGTCGAGAATATCCATATTGGCTTCCCACAGGCTGGCAATGGTGCCGACATCCTTCCAGTAGCCGGAAAAACGGTAGGCACAGAGCCGATCACCGTCTTTGAGCATGCGCGGGATGATATTCTTGCCGAAATCATGGCTGGAGTTCTTGTTTGAGTCATCTTCGATCAGCTGTTTGCGCAGTGATTCCCAGGTAAATACGTAAACGCCCATCGAAGCCAGGTTGCTTTGCGGCTTTTTCGGTTTTTCCTGAAAATCAGTGACATAATCCTTTTCATCCGTCAGGATCAGACCAAAGCGGGAGGCTTCCTCCCAGGGAACCTCAAAAACGGCGATGGTCGCGTCCGCTTCTTCCCTGATATGGGCCTGCAGCATTTTCGCGTAATCCATTTTGTAGATATGGTCGCCGGACAGAACAAGAATATAGCGGGGATCATAGTTTTCAATGAATTCGATATTCTGGAAGATCGCGTTCGCGGTACCGGTGTACCAGTCACTGCGGCTGGTACTCTGGTATGGCGGCAGAATGAACGCGCCGCCTTTGTTGCGGTCCAGATCCCATGGATGGCCATTGCCGATGTAGGTATTCAGCGCAAGCGGTTGATACTGTGTCAGAACACCCACCATCTCAATACCGGAATTCGTACAATTGCTGAGAGGAAAATCGATGATCCGGTAACGGCTTCCATAGGGAACCGCCGGTTTAGCCAGATGTTTAGTCAGCACACCGAGGCGCGATCCTTGTCCTCCGGCCAGAATCATTGCAATTACTTCATTTTTAGCCACGTGCAATTCCTCCTGTTCCTGTCATCCGTCAGAAAAATATGATATCAATGATATGATCTGTTTTCTCTTCCGGTCTGTACTCATTATACCGTAACTCTCCGTCAGGACAAACAAAAAAGAGCTGATCGGTGTCAGCTCTTTTGTCAGACTGCCAAAAGTCCGCTCATCCACAGTGGAAAGGCATCATGTCGCAGCCTGAAAAGCCACGCCTTGATCAAATGCCGACATCTCAGCGGGAATCAGATGATGATGCCGCTCAGGTAAAACCTCGTACAGAGCTTTCTCAAACGCCTCACGGCCCATGCAGTCGCTGTTTCGGCTGAGACAGCCGAGTAAAATGACCGTCGCGAATGCCATATTGCCCAGATTCGAAGCCATTTCCGAGGCCGGGATCGCGAAGAAACGGAGATCATCGCGCTGCGGCTGCTGGTGGACCAGCGAGCGATCGACAATGACCAGACCGCCGGGACGGACCTGACCCGCGAATTTTTCGAGCGATGGTCCGTTGAGCGCGATCAGGACATCGGGCTCGTTGACAACCGGAGACCCGATCGCTTCATCTGAGATCACCACGCTGCAGTTGGCAGTGCCTCCGCGCATCTCAGGTCCATATGATGGAAACCAGGAAACTTCACGCCCCTCCAGCAAGGCCGCGGTCGCGACAATACGTCCGGATGACAAAATGCCCTGGCCGCCGAAACCGGCCAGAATAATTGAATAATCGGTCATGCGTCCACCTCCAGATCAGCTCCGCGGAAAACGCCGAGCGGGTACTGCGGAACCATCACCTGGTCAACCCAGGCAAGTGATTCAGCCGGACTCTTGCCCCAGTTCGTCGGGCAGGTCGACAGAATCTCGACCAGCGCGAAGCCAAGTCGCTGCTGCTGGACGCGAAAGGCCTTGCGGATCGCTTTCTTCGCCTGCTGGATTGATTTGAAATCAGTCACTTTAACGCGCTCGAGATAGACCGCGCCGGGCAAGGTGGCCAGCATTTCGCAGACATTGATCGGATAACCCTGCAGATCAGCATCGCGCCCGAACGGCGAGGTGGTGGTCACTTGTCCGAGCAGGGTGGTCGGGGCCATCTGTCCCGATGTCATTCCGTAGACGGCGTTATTGGCGAAAAATGTACAGATCTTCTCGCCGCGGGCAGCCGCGTGGATAATTTCCGCCGTTCCGATCGCGGCCAGGTCTCCGTCTCCCTGATAGGTAAAGACCATGTTGTCCGGATGAACACGCTTGATGCCGGTCGCGACGGCCGGCGCGCGGCCATGTGCGGCCTGAACCATGTCACAGGCGAAATATTCGTAATTATTATAAGTACATCCGACAGAAGACACCCCGATCGTCTCATCCAGGATATCCAGCTCACACATGACTTCAGCGATCAGGCGATGAATGATCCCATGTGTGCAGCCCGGACAATAATGAAACGGTTTGTCGGTCAGTCCTTTGGTTCTGGCAAATACTTTTTCCATCATGATCTCCCCGCGATCTCCCGGATTTTTTCGAGAATTTCTTTCTGTGTCGGCAAATTGCCGCCCATCCGTCCGAGAAAATGGACCGGGCGGCGGCCATTGACAGCCAGCCGGACATCTTCGAGCATCTGCCCGCTGTTCAGCTCGATATCGAGAAAGGCACGGACATGGCCTTTCTGCGACAGCTGATCGAGAATGTGTTCAGGGAACGGCCAGAGGGTGATCGGCCGTACCAGGCCCACCTTGATGCCTTCATCGGCTGCCTGGCGGATGACATTGCGGCTGATCCGGCTGCAGGTGCCGAACGCGACAACGATGATTTCCGCGTCGTCGCAACCGACGGTTTCATAGCGTGTTTCCTGTGCGGCGACCTCATGATACTTGGCCTGCAGCCGCAGATTGACCTGTTCCAGATCATCCGCCTCGATATAGATCGACTGAACGGTATTATGTTCACGCCGGCCCTGTGTGCCTGTAACAGCCCACGGCCGGTCCGGACGGTTGATCGGCTCTTCTTCACGGAACAGCACCGGCTCCATCATCTGACCGAGGGTGCCGTCACCGAAGATCATGGTCAGCATTCGGTAGCGCTCAGCCAGATTGAAGGCATCAACCGTGAGTTCATAAAGTTCCTGGATGCTGGCCGGCGCCAGCACGATATTGCGGTAATCACCATGTCCGCCACCCTTGGTGGCCTGAAAATAGTCACCCTGTGCCGGCAGAATTCCGCCGAGTCCCGGACCGGAACGCACAATATTGACAACGACCGCCGGCAGTTCCGCCCCGGCGATATAGGAGAAGCCTTCCTGCTTGAGGCTGATACCCGGACTCGAACTGGATGTCATGACCCTGGCACCGGCGGCGGCCGCGCCATAGACCATATTGATCGCCGCGACTTCACTTTCCGCCTGGACCATCACGCCACCGGCTTCAATCATCCGGTGGGCCATATAATGCATGATCTCCGTCTGCGGCGTGATGGGATAACCGAAATAATGCCGGCACCCGGCCCTGACCGCGGCTTCGGCAATCACTTCATTCCCCTTCATCAAAATACGCTGGTTCATGTCGGCCTCCTATCGATACACTTCAATCACACTGTCGGGACAGATGACCGCACAAAATGTGCAGCCGATGCACTGGTCCATCGCCTCAACGCCGGCAGGATGAAATCCCTTGCTGTTGAGACGGTCCCGCCGCAGCGAGATAATATGCTTCGGACAGACCGGCACGCAGAGACCGCAGCCTTTGCACCGCTCCTCATTGAATTCAACTTTTGCCATGTAAGCCTCCTGCTTTTTCACGTGTATCGTAACATTATAAGCGTACAGCCTGTCTCAGGCAAGTGATGATCCGGGATAGGTGATGAACCGCTCCATCAGCAGGCAGGGGCGTGCAGCGTCCCGCCACGAATCAGGAGCGGACTGCGGTATGGCTGCCGCGAACACGACCGGAAGACCGAGAATATCCGCCGCTTCCTGCAGAATCGGATCCGAACGGAGGAGGGTGTCCGGGTCCGTGGCCTCAAGCAGGTTCGTATTCTGGACCAGGCCGTCAAGCTCAAGGGCCGCGGCAGCGGCCAGCGAGGCAGCCTGCTCAAGGATCTTTTCAACCGTCGCGGTCTGCGGCCGGCTGGTATTGATGACCATGTAGACGGCCGTATCCGCCGCGGCCATTTCCGGGCGGAGTGACGCCAGCACCCTGGCGCCGAGATCCTCGCCACCGATGTCCAGTACCGCATAGCCGCCGGGCTGGTCAAACACCGACCGGACCGCCGGCGGCAGTGCCGGAACATCCACGTTGGTGCCGGCAAACTGCGGTACGATCATGCGGATGCCGCGGGCTTCCAGCGCGGCGGCGGCATCGGCGGTCCGATAAAACGGATTGATCATATCGAGATCGCACAGCGTCACCGGATGTCCGGTCCCGGCCAGCCAGACAGCGAAGTTTGCGCTGACCTCAGATTTTCCACTGCCATAGGCTCCGACAAACGCGGTGATATGATGAAGTGTCTTCAGTTTGAATGATGAATTCACGAATTTTACCATCCCTGCTTTTCTTCTGTCGGCATATGTACAAATTTAACAACCGGCTGTCAGATTTGCAAGCAAAGCAGCGGTTTTGTCGGGCTCTTTATCTATCTCCGTGAAATGAGGATATAATTTGATCACAAAGGAAGTGATCGAATGGAACCGGTATTCAATTTTGTGACGATGTTTGAGCGTTCAATCGGACTGAAAGACCCATGGAAAATAACACGGGCAGAATTCGATGCGAGAGACAAAGCGGTACACATCTATATAGAAGCAAAAAAGACAGCGAAGTACCCGTGTCCGATTTGTGGGAAAATGAGCAGCCGCTACGACGATGAGGAA
>RZZF01000052.1 GCA_009929975.1 Clostridia bacterium | reverse complement strand
AAAGATCGTGATCCGGTCCGCGCCGGCCGCCGCGTCGGCCACCAGCCGGCGCAGCCGCTTTGCCAGAGCAGGTTCTGATGGATTGCTGTAATAGTCAAAAACCAGCAGCCGGCGGCCGGCGGCCACCATGAATCCACTGTGATGAAGATACGTTACGATAAAGGGCGCGGCCATTTCGGATACCTCCTGAAGTGTGAAGAAAAACGGTCCCGCGCTGCCGCGAGACCGTTCCTGTTGTGGCTCAGTTGGCCATGATCACCTGCCAGATCTCGTCATAGGTGTTATCGATCGCGTCACTGGAGTAGTAGAATTCCAGCGTATCAATGGTGTCCGCGTCGGGATAATAACTCTGGTTATTGATGATTTCCTCCGGCAGCTGTTCCAGCGCGGCCGTGTTCGGAGTTGAATAGCCGACATAGACGGCATTCATCAGGGCGATATCCGGCTGGTACATGAAATCAATGAACGCTTTGGCTCCTTCAACATTGGCCGCGTTGCTGGGGATGCACATCAAATCAATGCTCATATTGGAGCCTTTGGGCAGGATATACTGCAGCGACTGCGGATCCGCCCCGTCTTCTTCCAGACGCAGCTGGCAAACCACATGATCGCCGGACCAGGCAATACCGGCGGCCAGTTCGCCGCTGATATACTTATCTTTCAACTCATCGATCCCGACCAGCGGCCGCACGGTCTGGCGCTGGTTGATCAGCAGCTGCTTGGCTGCCTCGAGCTGAGCTTCATCCAATGTGTTCAGGCTGTTGCCCTGGTAGTTAAGCGCCATGCCGATGGACTCGCGCATGCTGCTGTACATGCCGACCCGGCCCTGCAGGGATTCGTCAAACAGGACATCCCAGACAACCGCCGGATCGCTGCTTTCAATCATACCGAGCTCATCACGGTTATAGAGCAGCCCGACGGTACAGTACATGTAGGGAACCGCGTAGTCGTACACGCTGGCGCTGACCGCCGGATCCGGGTCAAACGGCAGGTCGGACAGACGCGGATCGAGGTAGCGGTTGACATTCTCCATTCCCGAACGGTCGATCGGCTGAATCAGGTCTTCCTTGATCAGGCGGACCACCATGTACTCTGAAGGAACGATGACATCGTAGACATCCTTGCCGATCTTCGGATACATCTTCTCATTGTCATCATAGGTCAGGTATTTGACCTTGTATTGAGGATAGGCCTCCTCAAAAGCATCGATGACATCGGCGATCTCGTAATCACGGCCGAACCAGGTGTAGGTGTCGTTCTCATTGGCGATGTACTCACCCCAATTGTAAACCACCACGGTTTCCCGGCCGTCACTCTGGCAGCCTGACAGGATGGACGCGGCCAGCAGGGCCATGGCCAGAACGATCAAGAGTAATCTTTTCTTCACGTATTTTTCCCTCCGTTGTTTAGTCTGATCAACCGGTGGACACCGCCTGTCAGGCGTTTGTCTTCCGAGCTGTCTTTTTCGCGTTGCCCGCCTCCCGGCTGCTCCGGGCATTGATGATCAGCAGCAGTGTGAGCACACTGACGAAAAGCAGTGTGGACAGCGCGTTGATCTGGGGATTGACACTTTTTCGGGCCATTGAATAGATGGTGATCGCCAGAGTGGAGATCTGGCTGCCGGCGGTAAAATAGCTGATGACAAAATCATCGATTGAGAGGGTAAAGGTCAGGATCAGCGCTGTAACGATACCCGGCCGGATTTCCGGCAGGATGACTTTGCGGATCGCCTGGGCAGGCCGGCAGCCCAGATCAAGCGCCGCCTCAAAAATATTCCGGTCCAGCTGGCGCAGTTTGGGTGCGATCGAGAGGATCGCGTAAGGAATATTGAACGCGATGTGGGCCAGCAGCAGCGTGGCGAAGCCGGTCTTCATCCGGATGAAGAAGAAAAGGAGCATCAGAGAGATCCCGGTGACCAGATCAGGATTGATAATCGGGATATAAGAAATATTCATGATGACGGTACGGGGCCGGCGGCGCATGGCATCGAGCCCGATACAGGTGATCGTCGCGACGAAGGTGGCGATCAGGGCGGAAGCCAGCGCGACAATCAGGGTGACACGCAGCGCGCTGAGGATCTCATCATTTTCCAGCAGCTTGCGGTACCAGTCCAGTGTGAAACCGCCCCAGACCGAACGGGATTTCGACGCGTTGAAAGAAAAAATGATCAGGACCGCGACCGGTGCGTAGAGAAAAAGAAAAATCAGGGTCATATAGCCGTTTTTCAGCCATTTGCGGATCACAACAGCATACCCCCTTCATTATTTTCCTTCTCATAGCGGGTCAGGAACTTCATGCTGGCCAGAACAAAAACAAGCAGGATAATCGACAGGGCGGAACCGGTCGTCATATCACGCGACACCATGTACTGCCGTTCAATCGCGTTGCCGATCAGCAGATAGCGGCCGCCGCCAAGCAGGTCGGGGATGAGAAAGGTGGTCATGGCCGGCATGAAAACCATATTGACGCCTGACATGACCCCGGGCAGGCTGAGCGGCATGGTGACCCGGGAAAAGGTCTGCATGCGGTTGGCGCCGAGATCTTCTGATGCCTCAATCAGGCTGGGGCTGATTTTGACCAGAATCGAATGAATCGGCAGGATCATAAAGGGCAGATAATTGTAAACCATACCCAGTCCGATGCCGAAGTCGTTGTAGAGAAACTGAACCGGGCCGAGACCGAGCTGGCCGAGGAAATTATTGATGATCCCGCGTGGTTCCAGCAGCGCCAGCCAGGCATAGGTACGCAGCAGCGCGTTCATCCACATGGGAATGACAAACAGCATCAGCAGAAGATTGTTGCCGTTGCGGTTTCTGCGCGAGTGCTCCGCCAGGATATAGGCGGCCGGATAACCGAGCAGCAGGCAGATCAGGGTGCTGAGCAGCGCGATCTCCAGTGACTTCGCCAGGACATTGACATAAATCGGTACCTGCAGATCCAGACTGAACAACTGTTTCAGGCCGAAGGCGCTGAGCGCGACTGTATCCTTCATCGAGATGACATTGCGGAATCCCTGCAGCGTAAAAAACAGTTTGCCCGACTCATCGTAGGCCGTAAACGCGTAAAAAGCGACCAGCAGCAGCGGGACCAGGGTAAAAAGAAGCATCCAGGCCAGATACGGCCAGGTCAGGCGATTGAGTCGGAGCCGCATTACCAGTCATCCTCCTGTTCCTGAACGTCATCGCCCGCTGTCCGGACACGGTCAGGCGACTGATCGCTTTTGGCCATGATATGGATTTCATCCGGGTCAAAATACAGCCCGACGTGATCCCCCTCCGCAGCCCGGTCTGTGCTCTGTACGAGCCATTCACAGGTTTCCGTCTCGATCAGCATCTCATAGTGGACCCCTTTGAATACCACAGAGGTCACCACGCCGTTGACGGTTTCATCCGACGGCTGGCGCAGCTGGACATCTTCCGGCCGGACCACAACGTCGACCGCTTCGTTCTCCATCCGCGGGTCAACACAGGTAAAGGTGCGGCCGGCGAAGGACACCTCGAAATCGCGGGTCATCCGGCCCGGTAGAATATTGCTCTCACCGATGAAGTCGGCGACAAACGCGTTGCGCGGCTCATTATAGATATCCGTCGGTGTCCCGATCTGCTGGATCTCGCCGGTTTTCATCACGATTACGGTGTCCGACATGGTCAGCGCTTCTTCCTGGTCATGGGTGACATAGACAAAGGTGATCCCCAGGCTCCGCTGCATATCCTTCAATTCGATCTGCATGTCCTTGCGCATTTTCAGATCGAGCGCGCCAAGCGGCTCATCGAGCAGCAGAACCCGCGGCTGGTTGACAATCGCGCGGGCAATCGCCACCCGCTGCATCTGCCCGCCGGAGAGCTGATCGACCCAACGTTCACTGTATCCCTGCAGATCGACCATTTTCAGGGCCTGTTCCACCCGGGTCCTGATTTCCTGGCGGGACTGTTTCTTGATGCGCAGACCGAAGGCAATATTATCAAAGACATTGAGATGGGGAAACAGCGCGTAGCGCTGAAAGACCGTATTCAGATGCCGCTCATAAGGCGGTATGGCCAGAAGGTCGCGGCCTTCAAACAGTACCTGGCCTGAATTCGCCTGTTCAAAACCGGCGAGGATGCGCAGCGTGGTTGATTTGCCGCAGCCACTCGGCCCGAGCAGGGTGATGAACTCGTTTTGGCGGATGTAGAAGCTGATATCACGCAGGACATGAGCCTCACCGAAGTATTTATTGACTCCGATCAGCTCGATGATATGGGACGACCCGGTCGAATCCGGCAGCTGCTGCTGCCAGCCGGAATCCGCCATGCTGACGGCGGTTTTCTTTTTTGGGCTGAATAACTGATTCATAGCGAACTCCTAAAAACTTGGTGGTGTGGAAATCCAGAGAACCCGGGCAGTCCGTTTACCGGGATTGTGCAGGGCATGCGGTTCGGCCGGGCTGATCTGAAAACTGTCGCCGCGTCGGGCCTTGATCCTGCGCTGGCCGATCTGGATGACGATCTGGCCTTCGAGGATATAGCCGAATTCCTCACCCTCATGCGGGTCATCGATACCGGTCTGTCCACCCGGCTGCAGGGTTACAATGATCGGCTCCATCCGGTTCTTCTGGGCGTTCGGGATCAGCCAGCAGATTTCGTGGCCGTGGTCACTGTCTTCCTTCACCGCGTAATCCTGACGGGAGAAGACAACCTGCCCGGCGGCCTGTTCCTGGAAGAATGCCGGCAAATCGGTGCCGAGTGAATCGAGAATATCAATCAATGTCGCGATGGAAGGGGATGTCATGTTGCGTTCCAGTTGGGAAATAAATCCTTTGGACAGCTCGCAGCGGTCGGCCAGTTCTTCCTGGGTCAGTCCATTGGCCTGGCGCAGGTATTTTATTTTCTCGCCGATATTGGTCATCTGCCGCGCTCCTTTTGCTCTTCCACCGGATCTTCCAGGCGGATGACTCCGCTGGTCCGGACTTTTATTGATAAACTTTTAGTATAGTTTTACTAAACACGCATGATGTGATTATATTCAGGGATATTTTTAATGTCAACCGTTAATCGCCAGATCAGGCGATCAATTCCGCTGAAGGATTTCCGCCCCGCTGCCAGCTGCCGGTGCTTGTATCCGCTGACTGCGAACTCTATAATACTGAATGGACACCAATGCCGTGAATTTTCTTTCACTACACACGCAGACAGGAAAGGGAACCTTATGAAAACAGCTGACCGCTATCAGAATTTCCGTGCCGCCCTGTACATCCGCGCTTTGGACATCGCCCCGCTGGGCGACGACATTACGCCGATGACCCGCCAGTTTGAAAAGCTCAATGAGTTTGTCGGTTTCGGCAAAGTCTATCTGGAAACGCACCGGGATATGGTCGTTCCGGAGAAAAAGACCCTTCTGGCACTCAAGGAATGGTTTCAGGCGCGCGGCCTGATGACGTCAGCCGGCATCACCGTGACCATTGACGAATCGGCTAATTTCAAAACTTACTGTTATTCAGACCCGTTTTACCGTAATCGCCTCAAGGAGCTGGTTGAATTCAGTGCCAGCCTGTTTGACGAGATTGTCTTTGATGATTTTTTCTTCAACAACTGCAAATGTCCCCGCTGCATTGAGGCCAGGGGTGACCGCTCCTGGACCGCGTTCCGGCTGGAGCTGATGACCGCGGCTTCACAGGAGCTGGTTCTGGCGCCGGCCCGTGCCGTCAATCCCAAGGTACAGGTTGTGATCAAATACCCGAACTGGTACGAGCATTTCCAGGGCCTCGGTTTCAACCTGAAAGAACAGCCGCCGCTCTATGACGGTATCTACACCGGAAATGAAACCCGTGACGGCCTGCATGACGCTCAGCATCTGCAGCCATATGAAAGCTATCAGGTCTTCCGCTATTATGAAAACATCAAACCGGGCGGCAATCGCGGCGGCTGGGTGGACCCGTTCGGATCAGCCACCCTCGACCGTTATGCGGAGCAGCTCTGGCTGACCCTGCTGGCTAAGTCGCCTGAAATCACCCTGTTCGACTATCATTCCATCCAGATGCCGGTGCGTGAGTCGCAGCGTGGTGCCTGGCAGGGCGGCGGCACCAGCTTCTCTTTTGATGGTACGATGGCTGCCGTCCGCCGTGAAGACGGAACGATCGACCAGCGGGCCGGGCATGCCGTGGCCGCCGGTGCCGCGCTGAACACGATCGACCGTGTCCTGCCGCAGCTGGGCCGGCCGATCGGCGTTGACATGGTGAAGCCTTATCATTCACAAGGCGATGATTTTCTGGTCAATTATCTCGGCATGATCGGCCTGCCGATGAACCTGGTCCCTGAATTCCCGCAGGATGCTCAGACGGTGGTTTTGGCACGGTCCGCCGCCGCCGATCCGCAGATCATCGATAAGATCCGTGCCCAGCTGATGAAGGGCGGCCAGGTCGTGATCACATCCGGCCTGCTCGAAGAACTGCAGGACCAGGGCCTGGATGAAATTGTTGAAATGCGCTGCAGCAGCCGCAAGATGCTGGCCGATGAGTTCCAGATGGGCTGGAATCCACAGCTGTGGCATACGGAAAGTCCGATTCTGGTACCGGTCATCGAATTCCTCACCAATGATTCCTGGCCGCAGATCAGCTGCAATTGCGGAGCCGCCGGTACACCGCTGCTGCATTCCGCTGACTATGGCAACGGCACCCTTTTTGTCCTGACGATCCCGGATAACCCGGCGGATCTGTACAAGCTGCCGGCCGCCGTGCTCGAACGGATTGCCCGGACCATTGCCGCCGACATGCCGGTCCACCTGGAAGCGCCGGGTCTGGTCTCGCTTTTCATGTATGACAACAATACCTTCGTCGTGCATTCTTTCCGCGATGAGCCGATTGAACTGAAACTGCAGACCAACACGACGATCGGTGAAATCAGTAATCTGAGCGACGGCACCGTCCTGACAACAGAAGAGGTTCCCGGTTTCTTCGGCCGTCCGTCCGGCCGCAGGACCGCCTGTGTGGCACTGCCGCCGCACTCGTTTAAAGTGTTCCGGATCTGATCACCGGACACCGTCCATGATCCGGCCATCGGATCAGGAATCAATACAGGAGGATGTTGACGATGCGTGAATTAACAGGGAGAACCGCTCTGGTAACCGGTGCGAGCCGGGGCATCGGCCGATCACTGGCGATCGCGCTGGCAGACTGCGGCGCGGATGTTGTTGTGAACTATACCAGCAACGATGAACGGGCCCGCGAGGTTCAGCAGGAAATCGAAGCGCGCGGTGTCCGCTGTCATCTGGCCAAAGTGGATCTGACAGGCAGTACCTGCGCCGAGGAAATGGCCGTGATCGTGCCGGAAATCGACATTCTCGTCCATAACGCGTCGATTCAGTTTCGCCGGCCCTGGCAGGAGATTACCCTTGAGGAATATGATATCCAGATGAACTGTAATTTCCGGGCGGCATTTCTCCTGATCCAGAAATACGCGCCGCGGATGATGGAAAAACGCTGGGGCCGCATCGTGACGATCGGCAGTGTCCAGGAGCAGAAGCCGCATAAGGAGATGCTGATCTATTCAGCGTCCAAGGCGGCCCAGACCCTGATGGCCCGGTCGCTGGCGCTGCAGCTGGCCCCGTACAATGTCACCGTCAATTCGATCGCGCCGGGTGTGATGAATACCGACCGGAACTCTGAATTTCTCCAGATCGAATCGATTCACCGGCAGACCTGCGCAGGCATCCCGCTGGGTTATATCGGTGAACCCGGTGAATCCGCCGGTACGCTCAAACTGCTCTGCTCTGAGGAAGGTCGCTACATCACCGGCCAGAATATCTTTGTTGACGGCGGGATGGGCATCCTGTAAAAATGCCTGAAAACCCGTCATCCGGGGAGGAAGAATCATGAAAACTCTGATCGTGAAAAAAGACCATCAACTGCGGATTGCCGAGATAGACCGGCCGGTTTATGATGACTGCCAGGCCCTGGTCAAAATCGTCAGCTGTGGTATCTGCAACGGGACCGACGCCAAACTGATTCACGGAACATTCAAGGGCTTCGCTGAAGACCGCTATCCGCTGATGCTCGGCCACGAAGCGGTCGGCCGGGTGATTGAGACCGGCCGCCTTGTCGAAGGACTGAAAACCGGCGATCTGGTGCTGCTGCCGTTTGTTGAGGCCTCCGGGCCGTATCAGTCCGCCTGGGGCGGTTTTTCTGAATACGGTGTCGTCAGTGACCTGCCGGCGGTTCTGCGGCATGCGCCGCATGATCTAGAACGGGTCGGCCTGGCCCGCAGCCAGACGGTACTACCCGACTGGGTCGATCCGGTTGAAGCGGTCATGATCGTCACCCTGCGTGAGGTTCTCAGCTCGATCCGACGGTTCAAAATGCGTGAGAACGACAGCGTTGTGGTTTTCGGCTGCGGACCGGTCGGTCAGACATTCATCCGCTTTCTGCATCTGCTGGGAGTCAAGCCGATCATCGCCCTGGATATCGTTGAGGAAAAGCTTGAACTGGCACGCAGCCTCGGTGCCGATATCGCCATGAACAGTCAGGATCCGGATATCACAGACCGGATCCGGGCGATCTGCCCGGACGGTGTTGACCATGTCCTGGACGCGGTCGGTATCAGTTCGATCATCAACCGGGCGATGCCGCTGCTCAAGGACCAGGGCGCGATCTGCTGCTACGGCATATCACCGAACCTCGATATGCAGCTGGATTGGTCAGAAGCTCCCTATAACTGGAAACTGCATTTCCAGCAGTTTCCGGCGAAGGAAGAAGAAGGACAGGCCCACAGCCAGGTCATGGCCTGGCTGGAAGCCGGGGCGATCCGGCTCAGTGACTATATCTCTGATGTCTTCCCGTTTGAGGAGATCCTGACGGCGTTTGAGCGTCTGGAGAAAAAGGAGATTCCACTCAAAGGAATTATCCGGTTTGATGACTGACAAGGGTCGGAAAATCACCGCCATATAACAGACAGCCGCGCCACCGAAACGGGGCGCGGCTGTTTTTTCTCAGGCTGCGGATTGGTTCAGTCGATTGATTTGTCGATCCGGAAACGGATGATCTTACGCGATGTGTTCTTGGGGAATTCTTCGTTACGCAGGCGGACCATGTTGACCGCCTTATAGGACACCATCGTCTGATTGATCTGCCTGACCTGATCCTCGAAATAAGTCTGGGGATCCGCGATGCCCTGCAGTTTCAACACCTCCGCGTTGGGGAAGATTTCCGCCACGATCACTTCCTTATGGCGGTTGGACCGGCTTTCACCGGCATAGACGATGACCTCCTCAACGG
>RZZF01000051.1 GCA_009929975.1 Clostridia bacterium | reverse complement strand
GTATGATTCACTGCGATTGTTCAATGGTGACAGATGGTTGACTCAATGGCTGTCCGGCGCTTGCTTGTGTTATGTAACACAAGAATTATATGTTGACATATATTCAATTGTTATTGGTTCAGTTTTGTCGGTTAATGCAGAAACTGTGGCAAGAACTCCTTTCTCAGGTTCCGTCGGGCGGAACATTTGATTGTGTTCGAACATACGGTTCTGATCAAGACATTTCTGATTGTTTTATTGTGGCCAATCACCACGGTTGCCGTTGACAGATGAGTCATATCTGTATCTTTGACTATATTATAACCTTTAAAAGCAAAATAATTGTTACAAATAGATGAAAAATCAAGTCGGTTATTTGACAACGGAACGACTCATGTGACATCAGCCGGTCCGTCCAGTCCGAGCGCCGGGGCGACTTGCCGCATGCCCAGGATGGTTTCCTGCATCACACGGTCCAGTTCCCAGTTCATCATCTCACAGCCCTGGCGTATGACATCACGGTTGACGCCGGCAGCGAAAGACGGTGTCTTGAATTTTTTCTTCAGTGATTTCAATTCCAGATCCATGACGCTGCGTGAAGGCCGCATCAGGGCGGCCGCCTGAATCAAACCGGTCAGCTCATCAATGGTAAAAAGCACTTTCTCCAGATCGCTTTCCGGCCGCACATCACTGCAAATGCCGTAACCATGGCTGATAATGGCCCGGATCCAGACCGGATCTGTGTCCAGATCCTGCAGAATTTCCCTGGTTTTGCTGCAATGTGATTTAGGAAACTGTTCATAGTCAAGATCATGGAGCAGGCCGATGACACCCCACAAATCAGGATCTTCGTCGAATAAACCGGCAAAATGGCGCATCACACCTTCAACGGCCAGCGCGTGGCGCTGCAGAGCTTCGTTCGAATTGTAGCGGATCAGAAGATCCCAGGCCTGTTCTCTATTTGGCTGCCAACTCATATGATCCCTCTTTTCATCTCATTTGATTCACGATTATAGCATGCGTCGTGCCCCGGCTCAAACCAACCGGCCTCCGTCGGAGTTCAATAGCCCGTTTTTGTTCACAAAATATTTTCATTTTAGCCATGTGATGAAAGACCGCCGCACCTATAATGACTTTGTTTGCGATCGGCGCTTAAGCGCCAAAAGGAGGAGCTACCTGATTGTTTGCTGAAAATGTTAAACTCCAGACCCATGTCCATCATATCAGGACCAACCTGCACGATGGAAGGATCCGCCGCCGACTGGCGCTCAATGGTCTGGCTCTTGTTCTTTATAGTCTGTCTGTTGTGTATGTCTCATCGCGTGTCTGGCTGTCCGTTCAATCCGTGATGCCGGTCACATTGTTTATTCTCATGGTCGGCGCGCTGGCCGGTTTTTTGCCGGCTTTCGCCTATGCCGTTGACCAGGGCCGGGTCAGCCGTCCGCTCGTCCGCACGACTGCGTATGTCGGCTTCTACTGGCTTGCTTTCTATATCTATCTGCTGATTCCGGTCACGGTGATCGATCTGGTCTACCTGCTGGGACGTCTGATCCGTGGGACTGAGCCGCATGGGCTGCCGGCGGTCATGCCGATCAATCGCGTGATGCTGTTCGGCTTGAGCGTTCCGTTCAGCCTGATGGTCCTGCTGATCGGCACCTATCTGGCGCGTTCGCCGCGGGTCAGGACGTTCAGGATCAAGTTGGATAAACCGTTCAATGCCGGCCAGCCGCTGCGAATCGCCTTTCTTTCTGATTTGCATGTCGGCAGCCTTGTCAGTGTGACCAATCTGAAACGGATGACGGAGCGGGTCAACGCGCTGCGGCCTGACTTGATCCTTTTGGGCGGCGATCTGATCGATAATTCATTGCATTTGATGGAGAAAAGTGACTTTACGTACCAGATGAGCCAGCTCAAGGCCCCCTATGGCCGTTACGCCGTGCTGGGCAATCATGAACTGGTCAATACATCGGCAGAAGAAATGGCTGTGTTTTTGGACAGGGCCGGCATCGGGCTGCTGCAGGATGACGTGATTGAAGTGGCCGGGCTGGTGCTGGCCGGCCGCAATGAGCATCAGACGGAATACTCGGGTTCGATGGATCGCCTGACACCGGAGGCTTTGCTGGAAAACACCGATCCGGACCGCCCTTTGATCGTCATGCAGCATCAGCCGGCTGATCTGGACTTTCTCGCCGGTCTCGGCGCGGATCTGGCGCTGGCCGGCCATACTCACCGCGGACAGTTGTTTCCCCTGAACCTGCTGCAGAAACACCAGTACTGCCAGACCCGGCGTTATGCCCGCATTAATCAGCTGCACAGTGTGATCTCTGCCGGATATGGGACCTGGGGTCCGCCGGTCCGCATCGGCAGCCGCTCGGAAATTACGCTGATTCAGCTGAGTGGCCGCTCATCCTGAATATATCCCCTGCATGCACGATATCTTTCTATCTGTCCGACGTCTTTCGTATGCTAGAATAGAGACGATGCGGTGCCGGATCTGATACCGGCTGACCGTCAGACGGGAAGGAGTCATGATCATGGCAGAACAGTGGCAGAACATTCGGGCGGTCAGTGAATTGATTCGCGACAATATCAGCAAGGTCATCGTCGGCAAGGAACATGAAATCAGTTTGATTCTCACGGCGATGCTGGCAGGCGGCCATGTGCTGCTGGAAGATGTTCCGGGAACCGGCAAGACCATGCTGGCCCGATCTCTGGCCCGATCAATCGACGCGTCCTTCAACCGGGTACAGTTTACGCCGGATCTTTTGCCGTCTGATCTGACCGGCATTAATTTTTATCAGCCGAAAACCGGTGATTTCGTGTTCCGGCCCGGACCGGTCTTTACCAATATCCTGCTCGCGGACGAAATCAACCGCGCGACTCCGCGGACGCAGTCCAGTCTGCTGGAGTGCATGGAAGAACAGCAGGTCTCGATTGATGGTGAAACCCGGCGGCTCGACGCGCCATTCTTTGTCATCGCGACGCAGAATCCCGTGGAAACCCAGGGAACCTATCCGCTGCCTGAAGCTCAGCTGGACCGATTTTTCCTGCAGATTCCGCTGGGATATCCCGGTCCGGAAGACGGACGAGAGGTGATTCGCCGGCATATCGGCGGCCGCCAGGTGGTCCAGAGTCTGCAATCAGTCTGCAGCCGTGATCAGATCATGAGCGCGCGCGACGCGGCGGATACGATCTATTTGCATGAATCGATTCTCGACTATATCATGCGCCTGACGGAAGCGACCCGTGATCATGAGGCCGTCGCGCTCGGAGTCAGCCCGCGTGGAAGTCTCGCACTGGCGCGGGGCGCACGTGTGCGCGCCGCCATGCAGGGGCGGGGATATGTTGTTCCGGATGATGTCCAGGCACTGATTGTTCCGGTCTGCGCCCACCGGCTGATTCTGCGCGGCGGCGTTCGCAGCCGTTCCGCGGCTGCCATGGAACTGATGGAGCAGATCGGCGGCTCGGTCACGGTGCCAAGCGAAGATTTTCAGCGGGAGTCCTGATATGGTTCTATTTACGCTGCTGATCATGTTCGCGCTGCTCATCTGGCTGCAGCGTTTGATTTACAGCCGCTATTGGTCGTCCAAACTGACGATTGATCTTTTTTTCTCAGCGAAAGTCGGTCAGGAAGGCGAGCAGCTGATTCTCAACGAACAGATTACCAGCCGTAAACCCTTGCCGCTGCCCTGGCTGACCGTCAAGTTCCAGGTCTCCCGTCATCTACTGTTTCCTGATAATATCCACGCGACCGTCAGTGATGACTATTACCGGGAAGACCTGTTCTCCATCGGCATGTACCAGCGGATTACCCGGCGGCTGCCCGTCTATATGAATAAGCGAGGTTATTATTCGATCAAGAGTATTGATCTGATCAGCAGTGACCTGCTGCTGACCCGCAAACTGGTCAGCCATGCCGACAGCAGTTCGATCCTGACCGTCTGTCCGCGGCTGATTCCGCGGGAAAGCCTGCAGATTCCCTATCAGCATCTGATCGGTGAGATCATTAGCCGCCAGTCACTGAATCCGGATCCGTTCGAGTTCAGAAGTATTCGTGAGTATCAGAGCTATGACACCATGCGGTCGATCAATTGGATGGCCACGGCCAGAACCGGCGATCTCAAAGTCAATGTACATGAAGTGACCGCGGCGCGCGAAGTCCTGATCCTGCTCAATGTGGAACCGGACGGAGCGTTTTATGAAGAACGGCTGATTGAAGAAGGGATCCGGATTGCCGGATCGCTGACTCAGTATCTGATTGAAGACGGCGTCAGCTGTTCGCTCCTGACCAATGCGCGCGATATCGTCAGCAAAGACATCAGCGATGTCTCCCACGGCCGTTCACAACGGCATGTCCAGGCGGTGCTCGAACAGCTGGGCCGGCTTGACCTGGGCCAGAAACCGGCCGGGTTCGCGGATCTGCTGCGCCAGCGTCTGGCGGTCGGCGGCGGCAGTCCGGTGCTGCTGATGATCTCGCTCAACTGTTCATCGGAACTGACCCGGATCTGGGAAGAGCACCAATCAGGCGGCGGACAGGGAATCTGGATTGTTCCGCTATACAGTGACCGGCGCGGCCGGCTGCCGGAGATCAGCGGCGAAGTCTTCAGCTGGGAGGTGCGTCGCCATGTCAGCTGACCGTCTGTCCTGGCTGCGGCGCCGGATCTCGCTTCATCTTTGTCTGACAGAACTGATGCAGGGTCTGCTGATCATGGCGGGTTTGCTTCTGTTGACTGCCTGGCTGGTTCCGGTTCAACAGGTATGGCTGATGCTGATCTTCAGTGCCAGTTATCTTCTGATGTTTCTACTGCGTTTATTCTTTCGGCATATCTGGTCCTATTTTCTTCTTCTGGCGCTCTCTGTTTTCATACCGCTGACGCTGCCGGCCAGCCTCCTGCCGGTTCTGATTTTGATCGGCGGCCTGGTTTTCATCGTACTGCGTTCGTTCGTCCTGCGGCTGATGCGGCCGGCTGAAACGATGCCGTCATTGTTTTTCGGACAGATTCCGGCCTTTGTTCTGATCTTTGTCCTGAATCTTCTGGCAGTCCATTTCCAACTGACCGCCACCAGCCAGATTCTCTTTTACTTCATGGCGGTTCATCTGCTGCTGGCCATCTGGCGCTGGCATGCCGGCTCACTCGACAGCCAGATGGAACGATTCATGGCAATGCCGACTCAGCCGGCCGGCCGGATCCGCCGATACAATCAGCTTTTGTTCGCAGTCTATGCGCTGATTGCCCTGCTGCTGCTTTCAATCTCACCGCTGCTTGGCATTCATCGGATCTTTCCCTGGCTCGGCCGCCAGATCCTCGCGCTGCTCCGTCTGCTGTTTTCCCTGCTGAACAGGAGCGGCGATCTGGAACCGGAACCGTCTCAGGCGCCGGTTGAACCGCAGCCGAGCCAGGGCCTGCCGGAGGAGCTTCTTCCACCGGGTGAGCCGCCGGCCTGGCTTGTTTTTTTGTCGGATGCCTTATATTATCTGTTTATCATCCTTGTGGCCGCCGGCCTGGTCGCTCTGCTGATCTACTGGATATTCCGCATTTATCGGCGGTTCTACAGCGCGTCTCAGGATCAGGATATCGCAGAGTCCCTGATCCCGCGTCTGCGTGAGGATCTGCGTGAGCAGGTCCGGCGGGCCGGCCGACGTATTCTGCAGCCCTTCGGTCGGGATGACGAGGAGAAGATCCGACTGGCTTATGCACGCCTGGTTGGTTATCTGATCCGGCGGGGACTGCCATGGAAAACAGGATACAGTCCGCGACAGTACGCGGCCGCGGCCCGAAGGCAGCGCGGACTGGCGATTGATGAACTGACTGGGCTGTATGAGAAAGCCCGTTATGGCCATCACCTGTGTGATGCGGATGATGTACGGAGAATGCAGCTGCTGTGCCGCCAGGCCCGGCGCATGGTCAATGGAAAACAACGGGAAGAGGACGACAGGTCATGAAGAAAATCATGTTTTTTGAACTGAGATTCTGCGGCTATTGCCGCAGGGCCCACAAAATTCTCAAGGAACTGCTTGAGCAGAATCCGGACTATCAGAAACTGGAAATCGAATACATCGAGGAAAGTCGTGAGCGTGAGCGGGCCAGACAATATGATTATTATTATGTGCCGACTTTCTATGTCGGAGAGGAAAAGGTACATGAAGGCCCGGTCGATCATCAGCAGCTTGAGGCGGTGCTGCGACAGGCGCTGGAGTCCTGACCGGCAGGAGGGTGAAAATGGATCAGATCAGAGCGAAAAAAGGGTTTATCTGCGACATGGATGGTGTGATCTACCATGGCCAGAAGATTCTGGATGGTGTCAAGGAATTTGTCGAATGGCTGCAGCGCGAGAACAAGCAGTTTCTCTTCCTGACCAACAGCAGCGAACGCTCTCCGCGTGAACTGCGGCTGCGGCTGATGAACATGGGGCTTGATGTCGAAGAGCGGCATTTCTACACCAGCGCGCTGGCGACCGCGGATTTCGTCGCCAGCCAGTCACGCCGCTGTACGGCGTATGTGATCGGCCAGTCTGGGCTGTTGAACGCGCTCTATGAAGTGGGCGTAACATTCAGTGATGTGGATCCGGAATATGTCATCGTCGGTGAAACCGACAATTACGCGTATGACTCGATCCGCAAAGCCGTCAATCTGGTGCTCAACGGCGCGAAACTGATCGGGACGAATCCAGATATGACTGGCCCGGCTGAAAACGGCATCGTACCGGCCTGCAAGGCCCTGATCGCGCCGATTGAGCTGGCGACGGGCCGAACCGCGTACTTTGTCGGGAAACCCAATCCGCTGATGATGCGGACCGGATTGAAACTGCTTGGCTGTGAGCGTGAAGACGCTGTGATCATCGGCGACCGCATGGATACTGATATCATTGCCGGTATCGAATCCGAAATCGACACAATTCTGGTCATGTCAGGCGTTTCCAGCCGGGAGACCATCGGCCAGTTCCCGTACCGGCCTGTCTATGTCCTGAACCATGTCGGTGAAGTGATCACCCGTCCGGATGGTGACAGCGGCCTGGAAATCTGAGCGATGGGATTACTGGCTGTCGCTGCTGCCGGTGTCATCGGCGGGATCGCCAGCCGGCGGCTCATGGCGTGATCCGCGTGTCAGGCGATGCAGTTCATGAACCTCCCGGGCCGTCATGTGGCGCCATTCGCCTGATTTCAGCCCGCTGAGTGTGATATGCATGATGCGGGTTCGCACCAGTCTGACGACCGAATAGCCGAAATACTCACATATGCGGCGAATCTGCCGGTTGAGTCCCTGTGTCAGAATGATCGTGAATTGATGTGAGCCGGAAGGCCTGATTTTGCATGGCTTGGTGACCGTGTCGAGAATCGGTACACCCGATGCCATTCCCTGGAGAAATTCCTCGGTCAGCGGCTGATCCACCGTCACACGGTATTCTTTATCATGCCGGTTGCCGGCACGCAGAATCTTGTTGACAATACTCCCGTCATTGGTCAGGAAGATCAGTCCTTCTGAATCCCGGTCCAGCCGGCCAATCGGGTAGATGCGCTGCGGATAGCCGATGAAGTCGACAATGTTGTCACGGCGGCGTGAATCTGTGGTACAGGTGATGCCGGCGGGTTTGTGCAAAACCAGATAGACCGGCTGATCATGGGGCAGAACAACCTCGCCGCGGACCCTGACCGTCTGGCCGGGTTCGACGCGCTGGCCGAGCACCGCGATCTGGCCGTCTATGGTGACGATGCCTTCACTGATCAGGCGATCCGCCTCGCGGCGGCTGCACAGACCGCTGTCTGCGATATAGCGGTTCAGTCGAACCGTCTGGGATTCACTCATTGATCGCTCCTGTCTGCTGCCGTCAGGAGCTGGATGCAGTCCGGATCGGTTTCAGCGTCATATCAGTCTGACAACGGCCGGCCGTATCAACCTGGATCAGGGGAATTCCTGAATGCCGGCGTGACAGTGCCTGAATAAACAGACTGCGTTGGTCGTATGACGGTGTACCCGTCAGAATCGCCCGGATCGGCTGGCTGGCGATATAGCTGCTGACCGCCTGTACCGGATCATGGCTGAACTTGATGATCATTTCAGCTTCTTTTTCTCTGGCGGCTGCCAACAGTTCCTCAACTTCTTCACTGGCCAGCCACCGGTTCTGCTCCGGACTGCGGACACAGATGACTTTGAGCGGCATCCCGGCTTTCTCCGCCAGTTTATGACCGGCGTCGATCAAGCGGCGGCAAGACTTCTGTTCAGTGACGCATACCAGAATCATGCAGGATCCTTTCTCATCATCAAGGGATAGTCGGACAATCACCATATGGTCTGATTCCATCGTCAGTTTAGCGATAAAGTATGAAGAGACTATGACCTTACCACAACAATCAGGTATCAGAATTCTCAATAAAAACGACTGAGCGAAAAGGTGAAGGCTGTGCCCTGATCCGGCACGCTGCTGACGGTAATCGTCTGCTTCATCCGGCTGAGAATCTCACGGGCAATCGAAAGACCCAGGCCGGTGCCCGGCTGCTGGTGTGCCTTGTCAGCTTTATAGAAACGGTCGAACACGTGATCGATATCGCGCGGGTCGATTCCGATGCCGGTATCACGGACCGTCATCCAGACCAGCTCCTGATCCCAGGATAATTCCAGGCTGACACGACCACCGGCCGGGGTGAACTTGATCGCGTTATCGATCAGGATGACCAGTACCTGTTCAATTCTGGCCGCGTTGCCGCTGACCGGCGGACACTGGTCCAGCTGGTCCGGCATGACCAGTTCTAGTTCATTGTCTTCTGCCTGGCTGCGGTATTTCATCTCGAGATCCGGCAGCAGATCCTGCAGCCGCAGCCGGCTCATCTCAATCGGCTGGGCATGGGCCTGCAGCCGCGACAGTTCCAACATGTCATCGATCAGATGGGAGAGGCGGGCGGTTTCCCGCAGCAGGATGCCATAATATCGCCGTCGGGTTGTCTCATCGCTGACCATTCCGTCGATGAGCGGTTCCAAAAGTCCCCGGATCGCTGTCAGCGGCGTTCTCAGTTCATGCGAGATGTTCGCGACATATTCGCGCCGTGTCTGTTCCAGACGCTCTGATTCTGTGATATCGCGCAGCAGGGCGACCGCTCCGGCCGTCTCATCGCGGCTGTCCGGCAGGCGGGCGATCTGAATTTCAATCAGTTTCTCATCCGGCTGGTGCACGATATGGATCAGCGGATCCCCGTCAGACAGAACCCGGCTGATGGCCTGTTCAAGTTCAGGGTAGGAGGAGAACACGGTCGCCGTCAATCCATCGGACTGAGC
>RZZF01000343.1 GCA_009929975.1 Clostridia bacterium | reverse complement strand
GATCATGACCGAAACCGGCGGCAGAGTGTGGGCTCAGACCATTTTCTATCCCTTCATGCATGCGTCCCGCTACGGACGGGGCACCGTTCTTAAACCGGCCCTGACATCAGACCGTTACGACAGCCGTTCATATACCGATGTTCCTTATCTGGAAAGCACGGCGGTCTGGCAGGAGTCAGATGAAACACTGACGATTTTCGCGGTCAACCGCTCTCCGGATGAAGCCATGAAACTGTCATTGTATCTGGCTGATCTGATTGATTATCAGCCGGTTGAACATCTGACCATGGCCGGTTTTGACAAGAAGGCAGCCAACAGCGCTGATCAGCCCGACCGGGTCATACCGTCGCAACGACCGGTCGGCCGCTGTGAACAGGGCAGAACCGACATCGAACTGCCCGCATTATCCTGGAATGTCATCCGTTTCAAAAAAGAAAAAAATACATGAGACGCGGTCGGCTAAACAGCGGAATCAATATTATCTGACGGGCCGCAGCACCATCGCGACCCAGTCATGATCAGTGACCGTTTCCGCACAGACAAGATGACAGGCAGCTGCCTTCCGTTGGATGGCAGCTGCTTTTTCCGCGATGATCCCTGAGACGATCAAGGTCCCCTGCGGCGCAAGGCGGCTGGCCAGTTCAGGCATCAGCTGCTCGATGATATCGGCTATGATATTCGCGACGATCAGATCGTAGTGAGGCTGAAAGGCGTCACTCAGCTCGCCGGTATGGCATGCGATATCCAGATGGTTGTCTGAGATGTTGTTACAGGCCACATGTACCGCCAGCGGGTCAATATCAATCGCCTCAACAGAACCAGCCCCCAGCCGGGCCGCTATGATCGCCAGGATGCCGCTGCCGGTCCCCAGATCAAGAACCTGATGACCCGGCCGCAGCAAGCGATCAAGCAGCCGAGCGCACATGGCGGTTGTCTCATGTGTTCCGGTGCCAAAGGCACTGCCCGGATCCATCCGGACGACGATCTCGTCCGGTTGCTTTTCGTAATCGATCCAGCTGGGATTGATCACCAGCCGGGGTGTCAGATGGACCGTTTCATAATATTGCTTCCAGTTCTCGGCCCAGTCGCTGTCAGCAACGGTATCACTGCCGGTCAGGCCGGTTCCGATATCAAGTCCCTCTCTGAACTGATCAAGCTGTGTCGTGATCAGGGCTTCCAACTCGGTCTGAGTCCCGAACGCCTTCACCGCGGCCGTCCCCTGAAGCCAGTCAATCTGCCGGCAAAAACGGACACCATGGTCAAACAGAGCAAAAAAAGCGAAAATTTGCACATCAGGACTCAATTGATCAACAAACCCGTCATCAGCATAGGCCAGGCTGGCCGGATCAGATAAAATAGCCTTGATTTCCGAGGCATCCTCTATCTGAACTCCGTCAGCACCGAGCAGACGAAGATATTCGGCCAGAAGATCTGACGCTTCATGGGTTGTCTGGAATCGCAGCCTCAGCCACTCACTTGCCTGGCTCATCATTCAGTCCTTGCTGAAGATCTCTTTGATCTTCTGAAAAAAGCTGCCGCGCTTCTGGTAATTTTTCTCGGAACAGGTCGCCTCGAATTCCTGCAGCAGTGTTTTTTGATGTTCTTCAAGATGGCGCGGTACTTCCAGTATCACCTGGAAAACATGATCACCGCGCTGGCCGCCACGATTGACATAAGGGATGCCCTTGCCGCGAATCGTAAACCGCTCTCCCGGCTGGGTTCCCTCTTTGAGGGTATAGGTCTGGTTGCCGTCAATCGTCGGAATTTCTATCTCCGCGCCCAGAGCCAATTGGGCAAATGTCACCGGCACCTCGCAAAAAGTCTGATTGCCATTACGCTGAAACACTGAATGAGGCTTCAGATGCACTTCAATATACAGATCGCCATAAGGACCACCCAGCGTTCCGGGTTCACC
>RZZF01000050.1 GCA_009929975.1 Clostridia bacterium | reverse complement strand
GAACAGGGGCGCATACTCTGTCTGCGCTACGATGGAACGGTTCCGGTCGCACGCATGGCGGCAACACTGCTGCGCGATGAGACGCCTCCTCTCCGCTTTTCCTATCTCGGCAATATGTACCGGTTCCGTGAGTTCGGGGGTGGCCGGCAGCGTGAGTTCACTCAGGCCGGTGTGGAACTGCTTGGCGACCAAAGTCCTGAGGCTGACGCGGAGGTGATTGCCACCGCGATCGCCGCAGCGATTGCCTGTGGCATCGATGATATGCAGGTATCGATCGGACAAGTCGGCTTTTTCAAAGCGCTGCTCAACATGTGGCAGATATCAGGACAGGAGGCGGAGCAGCTGCCCCGTCTGATTAATAACAAGGAAATTGTCGCGCTGGAGGAAGTCTGTGAACGGCTTGATTTGCCTGCGCCGGCCCGCCGGGTGATCGACCGGCTGGTTTCCGCTCAGGACGATCCGCAGATTCTCGACGAACTGTCCGAACTGCTGCCCAGTCCGGCCGCACAGGCAGCCCTTGATAATCTTCGTGCGGTCATGACTATTCTGGCAGATTATGGCTACGCCCGCTATATCTCAGTTGATCTTGGCATGCTGCAGAGCCTGAATTACTATACCGGCATCATTTTCAAGGGATTTACCTACGGTCTTGGCTTTCCTCTGTTCAGCGGCGGCCGCTACGATACCCTGGTCAGCGCTTTCGGCCGTGATCTGGCGGCAACCGGCTTTTCAATCGGTATTAATTTTATCCAGACCGCACTGATGCGCCGCGGTCAGACTGACATGGCGCTGCCGGTGCGGATTCGCCTCTACTATGATATCGAAAAACGTCCGCAGGCGTTTCGTCTGGCAAATGAATGGCGTGAACAGGGTGCGGTGGTGATCTGCAGCCCCTTCAATCAAGCCGATGCGGCTGCGGACCAGACGCTGACAGACGACCGATGGCAGACGGCGGTGATGCAGCCGGATGAGACCATTGTGTGGAAGGGGGCAGCACCATGGAATGGCTGACGATCGCATTATCCAAGGGTCGGCTGGCTGACCAGGCAATTGAGCTTTTCGAACAGGCCGGATTGGACTGCAGCGCGGCCAAAGAACAGAGCCGTCGTTTGATTCTGGAAGATGAAACCAATAAAATCCGCTTTATCATGGCCAAACCGGCGGATGTTCCGACTTATGTCGAATATGGCGCGGCCGATATCGGCGTGGTCGGCAAGGATACACTGCTCGAGGAAAACCGGCAGTTGTATGAAGTGCTCAATCTCGGTTTCGGTGCCTGCCGCATGTGTGTATGCGGCCCGGCCGCGTTGCAGGGCCAGCTGGATCGCATCCCCAACAAGCGGGTCGGGACGAAATATCCCCAGATCACCCGATCCTATTTTGAGACCAGTAAACGGGAAAGTGTTGAAGTCATCAAACTGAACGGATCGGTTGAACTGGCCCCGTTGATCGGACTGGCTGAAATCATTGTCGATATCGTTGAAAGCGGTCGGACATTGCGGGAAAATGGACTTGAAGTTCTGGAGACAATCGCGGATATCAGCGCGCGGATGGTCGTGAACCGTGTCAGTATGAAAATGAAATCAGAGCGGATCAATCCGCTGATTGATTCAGTCCGCCGGCAACTCAAAGCGGAGGGGAGCAGACAATGACAGGAGAAAACAGTGGCTTGATCAGAGTGATCCGGGCCGGCAGCGGCGAACTCCAGACGCTCAGCGAGAAACTGGGCATGCGGGGGAAAATGGATCTCACAGACATCATCACGTCGGTCGAGACCATTCTGAAGCGCGTCCGCCAGGATGGCGACGAAGCGGTTCTGCACTGGACACGGACTTTTGACCGTGTCAGTCTGGCAGCGGACCGTCTGCTGGTCAGCGAACAGGAAATCAGCCGGGCGGTTGACTCGCTGGATATTGAACTGCTCAGCACCCTGCGCCAGGCGGCTGAACAGATCCGAACCTTTCACGATGCGCAGCGGTCGTCCTCAACGCGTCTGGAAACCCGTGGCGGCAGCACAATTGAGCTGGTCAGCCGGCCTCTTGATACGGTCGGTGTTTATGTCCCGGGCGGAACCGCGCCGCTGCCTTCTTCCGTCCTGATGAATGTTCTGCCGGCCCGCTCGGCTGGTGTACGGCGCGTGATCATGTGTACTCCGCCTGATTCAGACGGCAAAGTCAACGCGGCGATTCTGGCCGCGGCGTCCATTGCCGGGGTTGACGCGATCTACCGGATCGGCGGCGCTCAGGCGATCGCGGCCATGGCGTATGGCACCGCTGTGGTCCCGCGGGTCGATAAAATAGTCGGTCCGGGTAATATTTATGTCAATACAGCGAAACGCATGGTCTATGGCCAGGTTGATATTGATATGTTTGCCGGGCCGAGCGAAATTCTTGTCATCGCGGATCGCCTGGCCAATCCAGCCTATGTCGCGGCGGATCTTCTGTCTCAGGCTGAGCATGATGTGCTGGCCTCTGCCGTCCTGGTCACGGACAGTGCCGAATTGGCGGCGAGCGTGGTCGGTGAGCTGGAGCATAGAGTGCCGCTGCTGCCTCGCGCCGAAATGATCCGGCAGTCGCTGGCCGATTATGGTGCGATTGTCATTGTGTCAGATCTCAACGAAGCGGTCGCGTTCGCCAACGAACTCGCACCGGAACATCTGGAGCTTCTAACTGAAGATCCTGACGATCTGCTGCCGCGGATTCAAAATGCCGGAGCGGTGTTTGTTGGCCCTTACAGCCCCGAACCGCTCGGTGATTATTGGGCCGGTCCGAACCATGTTCTGCCGACCAGCGGTACGGCGCGCTTTTTTTCACCGCTGAACACTGGTGATTTCTCCAAGAAAATGAGCGTCATCCGGTATACGCGGAGTGATCTGGCTGAAGCCTGGCCGGCGATTGCCCGCCTGGCGGAAGCGGAGTCGCTCCAGGCACATGCTGATTCCGCCCGCGTCCGCTTTGGCCGGGATATCAGTGGAAGGACGATGTAACGATGCAGGACAGCCGTAGATTCTGGAGCTGGAAAACCGCACAGATCGTGCCTTATGTTCCTGGTGAACAGCCGGTGGACACCAGCCTGATCAAACTGAATACCAATGAGAACCCGTACGACCCGGCACCGGAGGTGATTGACGCGGTCAGCACAGCCGACCCTGACGATTTCCGCCTGTACCCGGATCCGGAAAACAGGCGTCTGCGGCAGGTACTGTCCGATTACTACGGGGTGGCGCCGGACTGTATCTTTGTCGGCAATGGCTCGGATGAGGTGCTGGCCATGGCGTTCCAGGCTTTCTTCACCTGCCGCCGGCCATCCAACGCGCCGGACCACTTAACTGAGACTCTGTATTTTCCGGATATCACATACAGTTTTTATCCGGTCTATGCGGCACTTTATGATATTCCATACCAGACTTTTGCCCTGGATGATGATCTGGCGCTCAATCCGGCCGATGTTCCGGATGGCGGCACGGGCCTCGTTCTGGCCAACCCCAACGCACCGACCGGACGTGCGCTGCCGCTGCGGGATATCCGGGCCCTGCTCAAGGCCAACCCAGATCGTCTGGTGCTGGTCGATGAAGCGTATATCGATTTTGGCGGTGAAAGCGCGATTGCTCTGCTGCCGGATCATGACAATCTTCTGATTGTCCAGACCATGTCCAAATCACGGGCACTGGCCGGCCTTCGTGTCGGCTGCGCGATCGGTCCACCTGATCTGATCGAAGGATTGCGCCGTATCCGCGATTCATTTAATTCCTATACGGTCGACCGGATCGCGCAGAAAGCCGCGATCGCGGCGGTTCAGGCCGCCGGCTGGTTTGAACGCACCCGGGCGGCTGTGATCGCGACCCGTGAGTGGTTCAGCGCGGAATTGGATCAGCTTGGATTTACCGTCATTCCGTCTTCGGCCAACTTCGTATTGACCAGTCATCCGGAATATGACGCGGCCTGGCTGCAGGACCGCCTCAGGCAGCAGAAGATTCTCGTCCGCCGCTTCAATCTGCCCCGGATCGCTGATTATCTGCGAATTTCCATCGGCCGGCAGGAGGATATGGAACGCGTACGTGATGTCCTGCGTGATTTATGCGGCAACCGCTGACATCTGGTCAGTGGCCGTGTCATCCGATATAATGAGATATATTTTCTTCAGGAGGAGTCGACCATGCGTCAGGCGAAAATGAACAGAAAAACACAGGAGACGGATATTTCCGTCGCAATCAGTCTGGACGACAGCACCCCGTCGCGCATTCAGACCGGGATCGGCTTTCTTGATCATATGCTGCACCTGTTCTCCCGGCATGCCAGGGTTCATCTTGAGATTGAAGCGGAAGGCGATCTGCAGGTCGACGGCCATCACACCATTGAGGATATCGGCATCGTCCTGGGGGGTGTCATGGCCAGGGCATTGGGTGACAAACGCGGTCTGCGGCGCTATGGCCATATCGTCCTGCCGATGGATGAGGCGCTCGTGTCATCATCGATTGACCTTTCCGGCCGGCCTTATCTGGTCTTTGAAGCGTCCTTTACCGCTGACGCGGTCGGCGGCTTTGATACTCAGATGACGGAGGAATTTTTCCGGGCCATCGCGGTCGGTGCCGGTATGACCCTGCACCTGCGTCAACTTTATGGCCGCAACGACCACCATATCATTGAAGCCATGTTCAAGGCATTCGCCCACAGCTTCGCACAGGCGATCAGCATTGATCCGCGTGAACAGGACCATGTCCTGTCCACGAAAGGCACGCTTTGATTCTAAATTAAGGATATTGAGAGGATACCGCTATGTCATTACTGATCGGCCAGACTGATTTCATCCATCTTCCCGTCTATGCCAGAGGCAAGGTACGCGACATCTATGACTGTGGCGACTCGCTGCTGATCGTCGTCACGGATCGGATCTCAGCCTTCGACGTTGTCTTTGATCAGCTGATTCCCGACAAGGGTCGTGTTCTCAACAGCATCGCGGCATTCTGGTTTGAGCAGACCCGTTCGATCATTCCCAATCATGTGATCTCGACCGATCCGGCGGACTATCCGCTGGGACTCAGCCAGTACGGCCGGCAGTTGGCCGGACGTTCCATGCTGGTACGCAAGGCGCGCATGCTTCCGGCCGAATGCATTGTCCGCGGATACCTGGAAGGTTCGGCTTTGCGTGAATACCGCCAGACCGGAGCCATCAGCGGGATCCGGCTGCCGGATGGACTGAAGCAGGCAGACCGGCTGCCACAGCCCCTGTTCACTCCATCGACCAAAGCCGAGACCGGCCATGATATCAATATCGACTTCACTGAACTGATCAATCTGCTCGGTCAGGAAATGGCTGTCCAAGTCAGGGATAAAAGTCTGGAACTGTATCAGTTCGCCACTGATTACGCGTTGCGGCACGGAATCATCCTTGCGGATACGAAATTTGAGTTCGGCCTGATTGATGATGAGCTGGTGATCGCTGACGAGATCTTCACCCCCGATTCATCGCGTTTCTGGGAATTGGCAGGCTATCAGCCGGGCCGTCCGCAGAACAGCTTTGACAAGCAATATTTGAGGGACTGGCTTGAAACACTCGACTGGGACAAAACGCCACCGGCTCCCGCGCTGCCGGATACGGTGATCGAGGGGACAGCCGCCCGATATCGGGACGCTTATCGTCTCCTGACAGGCCGGGAACTGGGATGATTGTTGTCATTGACTATGGAATGGGGAATCTGGGAAGCGTTGCCAAAGCGCTCCGCTATCTCGGCCATGACGCAGTTATCAGCCGGGATCCGCGGCACATCGCCGAGGCAGAGCGGCTCATTCTGCCCGGGGTCGGAGCGATTCATTATGCTATGTCGCAGCTGCGTGAACATGGCCTCGATGAAGCGATCAGGCGTTTTCTCCGCCATGAGCGTCCCTTTCTCGGCATCTGCCTCGGGATGCAGCTGATGTTCGAGACCAGTGAAGAGGGCGAAGCGGAAGGTCTGGCGATTCTGCCCGGCACTGTTCGCCGTTTTCCGGCCATGCCGGGCCTGAAAATACCCCATATGGGTTGGAATCAGTTGATTGACAACCGCAGTCCGCTGTTATCCGTCCAGACCGACTACTATTTTGTTCATTCATATTATGTTGAACCGGCTGACCATCGACTGGTCGCCGCCCAGGCCCGCCATGGCGTTTCGTTCACGGCCGCGGTACAGACCGGTTCCATCTTGCTGACTCAGTTCCATCCGGAAAAAAGCGGCCGTGCCGGTCTGGATCTGCTCGACCGCTGGGTCAGGCAATCCGGACAGGCGGCGGATCAGATAAAGGAGACAACTGGACAATGATCATCTACCCGGCAATCGATCTGCTGGACGGACAATGTGTCCGTCTGCGCCAGGGTCGTTATGACGAAGTGACCGTATATCACAGCAATCCTCTGGAACTTGCCCGGCGCTTTCAAGCCGCCGGCGCGGCATGGATCCATATCGTCGATCTGAACGCGGCGCGCAGCGGCCAACCCTATCATGCCGGTCAAATTGCCGATATCCGCAGCGCGACCGGACTGAAGATCCAGACCGGTGGCGGTATCCGTTCGATGGAACAGATTGAAGTCCTGCTCGATCAACATCAGATTGACCGGGTGGTTCTCGGTACAGCGGCCGTTCGCGACCGCCGGCTGACTGAATCCGCGCTGAAACGCTATGGGGGGAGGATCGCCATCGGGATTGACGCGGCTGACGGAGAGGTACGTGTTGAAGGCTGGACACAGGGAAGCGGTATGAAAACGATGGAATTCGCCCGCCTGATGAGCGATCTCGGCGCGACAACGGTGATCTTCACCGATATCAGCCGGGACGGCATGATGACCGGAACCGCGATCGATGAGGTCCGTCGTCTGACGGAAATGACCTCGCTGCAGGTGATCGCGTCCGGAGGGATCGGATCCATGCAGGATATTGAAGCGGTTCGTCAGACCGGAGCGGCTGGTGTCATTGTCGGTCGGGCGATCTACGAAGGAAAGGTCAGGTTGGAAGCATGCTGGCAAAAAGGATAATCCCATGTCTCGATGTCAAAAACGGACGAGTTGTCAAAGGTGTGAATTTTGTCGACATCCGTGACGCCGGAGATCCGGTCGAAGCCGCGCGGGCTTATAATGACGCGGGAGCGGATGAACTGGTTTTTCTCGACATTTCCGCGACGCTTGAAGATCGCGGGACCATGCTTGATGTGGTCGAAAAAGTCGCGAGCCAGGTCTTCATCCCGTTGACTGTCGGTGGCGGTATCCGCACACTCGAAGACATTCGCCGCATCCTTCAGGCCGGAGCGGACAAGATATCGCTGAACTCAGCGGCGGTACAGGATCCTGCTCTGGTTGAGGCGGCAGCGCGGCGTTTTGGCAGTCAATGTGTGGTCGTCGCGATTGATGTGCGCAAAGATGAATTTGGTGAGTACCAGGTGTTGATCGCCGGCGGAACCCGGATGACCGGACTGAACGCGCTTGATTGGGCCCGTCGTGTCGAAGCGCTGGGCGCAGGGGAGATTCTCCTGACCAGCATGGACCGGGATGGTACAAAAGCCGGATATGATCTGGATATCACGCGTCAGATCGCTGATGCCGTCAACATACCGGTCATCGCTTCCGGCGGGGCCGGCCGGCTGTCAGATTTCGCGGACGCTGTCACGATCGGCGGCGCGGAAGCGGTTCTGGCGGCGAGTCTGTTCCATTTCGGAGAAGTCAGCATCCCGGTTCTCAAGCAATATCTGGTACTGCGCGGTCTGCCGGTTCGCCAGACAGAAGCAGCTGCCACCGAAGTTCAAGCTCCGGTCGACCGGGATTGTGATGCCGCTCCGTCACTGCAGCCGTTCGCCAGCCATGCTCCCGCAAAGTCTCTGTGGAATGAACTCAGTCCCGGAAGCAGCGGGCTGATCCCGGTTGTGGTACAGGATATATCATCCGGCCAGGTCCTGATGGTGGCCTGGCAGAACCGGCAGGCCTTTGAACTGACACTGGACAGCCGTCTGATGCACTATTACAGCCGCAGCCGGAATAAGCTGTGGCTGAAAGGTGAAACATCGGGCCATTTCCAGCAAGTGATCCAGCTGCAGGTAGACTGTGACCAGGATTGCCTTCTGGCCCAGGTCCGTCAGATCGGTGCCGCCTGTCATACCGGGAACCGCAGCTGTTTCTACCGGCAGGTCGCTTTGGACCATACCACGGCTGCTGATAAAGGAGGAGAATAAAATGAGTCAGATTGGTACGATACTGGATGAACTGTACGCAGTGATCAGCGACCGGCGCAGCAATCCGCGCGAAGGGTCATATACGAATTACCTGTTCGATAAAGGGGTCGATAAAATCTGTAAGAAAATCGGGGAGGAGTCCGCTGAAGTCATTATCGCGGCGAAAAACCGGTCGCGTGACGAAGTGACTTATGAGGTCGCTGATCTGCTATACCATGTCAGTGTGCTCCTCGTTGAACAGGAAGTCACGCTCGACGATATCTACCAGGAACTGAAGAAGCGGCGATGAATGGCCGGCCATTAGGATCCAGCTAATTCCTGCTTTTTGAATCGGGATTATTCAGGCGCAAATTCACTCACAGAACGGGTCTGATTCATTTGACAAATCATGGCCCCTGTGATAGAATTCGTTTGCTTGTCTGCAGATAGCTTCTTTTTTTATGTAGACAATATGAGGTTTCGGAGCATCTTGTGGTGCAGTCACAAGGATTTCTATTAGTTGGAGGGAATCGCACATGGCCAAAACAGGTCCAAGAGACAAAATCACACTATCGTGCAGCGTATGCAAACAGCGTAATTATGACACGAAGAAAAACAAGAAGAATGATCCGGATCGTCTTGAGATGAACAAGTACTGCAGATTCTGCCGTAAGCACACACCGCATAGAGAGACGAAATAATTCAGTAGGCTGGGACTGGTAAGGATGGGCTGATTTATGGCAAAAAATGAAAACCAGAACAAACGCGTCGGCAGGCAGAATCAAAAAGCTGTCAAGAAGGGCTTTTTTGCCAGACTGGCGCAGGCAGGTAAATCACTGAAAACATTTTTCATCAATTTACGTGCTGAACTGAAACGCGTTGTCTGGCCGGATCGGAAGCGCCTGATTCAGAATACAGCGACCGTTCTCGCGATCTGCCTTATTGCCAGCGTCATTCTCTTTGTAGTTGACTCTGTCTTCGGCGGGATTCTTGAAGGAATCGGGTTTTACTCACCCAAAACCGAGACCGCTGCACCGCCTGCGATAGAAACAACAATAGATGAGACCTCGCAGGAAACAGAGCCCGTTGTCAGTGACGATACAGATGAATAACCGGATTTCGTCACCGGGGTTATAAGGGAGTCGTGCAGATGACAGAAGCAACCATACAGGAAGCGAAGTGGTATGTCATTCATACC
>RZZF01000342.1 GCA_009929975.1 Clostridia bacterium | reverse complement strand
CGTATAAAGCGCGAGAACCGTCCGGGCCAGCTTGTTCATGATGTCACGGCTCGGTGCCTTGAGAATCATGTCCTCGGTGAATCCTTCCGGCAGATCACGATACGATCCCAGCAGCTCATTGAACTGGGCCAGCTGCCTTTCTGTCGGCAGCTCGCCGAACAATAGCAGATAGGTTGTTTCTTCAAAGCCGAACCGCTTCTGATGATAAAACCCGTTCACCAGGTCTGATATGGCGATGCCCCGGTAATACAGACGTCCCTCAACCGGAATCCGGTCGGCGTCGTCCATGACATAGGAAAATACTTCGCCGACTTCGGTCAGACCGACGAGCACGCCGGTTCCGTCGTCATTACGCAGTCCCCGCTTGACACTGTACCGTTCGTATAGCTTCGGATCGATCCGGTTGTGGGCGGCAGAATCTTCCGCGAGCTCATGGATCAACTGATATCTGGTTTGATCATCCATCGTGAATAACCTCCTGTTCCTCTATCCGCAGCCGCTTCGGGCTGCTGGTTTTTCGTGGTCACGTGACGGCGGAATCACCTCTGCCGCTGAGCGCGGTCCATGAATCCGTTCTGAATCCGCGTCCGCCGATACGGCAGACTTATCGGGTTTATCGATATAAGAATCGTGTACTCTGCTGAAGGGTGGCAAACGGCCTGCCGCAGCCGGGACACCGGGTGTACCGTGACGGACAGCCGTCTTTATTATACCCCCTTCGTGTAGTTGAGCAAACCGCCGGCCAGGAGGATATCCGCCTGCCTCGGTGACAGCGGCAGGACCGCCTCGATCGAGCGGGACTTGGTCTGGTTGTGAATCCAGACCGGTTCACCCCGGACACAGCCGCGGATCTGCTCCTCCGGATGATCGATGCACAGTTCATCCATCCGGTCGATGGTGTCGTAGTCGGCCGCATCGGCAAACGTCAGTGGCAGGATACCGTTATTGATCAGGTTGGCCAGGTGGATACGGGCAAATGAAACCGCCAGGACCGCCCGGATGCCAAGCTGCAGCGGGGCCAGCGCCGCGTGTTCACGGCTGGAGCCCTGTCCGTAGTTGGATCCGGCGATGACCATCCCGCCGCCTTCCGCCTTGGCCCGGGCCGGAAACTCCGGATCACACGGTGTCAGGCAATAGTCGGCCAGATACGGAACATTGGAGCGATACGGCAGCAGTTTGGCGGTTGACGGCATGATGTGATCGGTTGTGATATTATCCTCAACTTTGATCAGGGCTTTGCCGCAGATCTCGCCCCGCACCGGCCGGTTGAGCGGAAACGGCTGGATATTCGGTCCGCGCAGCACCTCAACAGCTGAAGCATCCGCAGCCGGAGCCAGTATCATATTGTCATTGACCAGGAAATGGTCCGGCATCTCGATCCGCGGCATCGCCCCGAGATCCCGCGGGTCGGTCAGGACGCCGCTCAGCGCGCTGGCCGCGGCGGTTTCCGGGCTGACCAGATAAACCTGTGCCGAGGCCGTGCCGGAGCGTCCGAAAAAGTTGCGGTTATTGGTACGCAGGGATATCGCGTTGGACCGCGGTGACTGGCCCATTCCAATGCAGGGGCCGCAGGCGGATTCCAGAATACGCGCTCCGGCCGCGATCATATCGGCCAGCGCGCCGCATTCAGCCAGCATGTTGAGCACCTGTTTTGATCCCGGCGCGATGACCAGCGAGACATCGGGATGCACCGTCTGTCCCTTGAGAACCGCCGCGGTTTTCAGCATGTCCATCAGTGATGAGTTGGTGCAGCTGCCGATCGCGACCTGGTCCACATGGATCGGGCCGACTTCCCTGACGCATTTGACCCGGTCAGGACTGTGCGGGCAGGCGGTCAGCGGTTCGAGCGTTGAAAGATCAATCGTCAGTTCCTCATCATAGACCGCGTCTTCGTCCGCGGCCAGCGTCCGCAGGAATCTGTACTCCCACGCGAGATGGGCGCCGAT
>RZZF01000341.1 GCA_009929975.1 Clostridia bacterium | reverse complement strand
CCCGAAATCGTCTCATGACGCAGCAGGAGCGCCGCGATCTCATGCAGTTTGCCCAACCGGTCCTGCAGAATCGTCCTGGCCTGGTCATGCGCCTGCCGGATAATCTGCATCACCTCATGGTCAACTTTTTCCGCGGTACCTGATGAACAGACCATGGATGTCTCATTGCTGAGATAGGGGTTGACCTGTGTTTCCAGCGCGATCATGCCGAACTGTTCGCTCATTCCATAACGAGTGACCATCGAGCGGGCAATCCGGGTGGCCTGCTCAATATCGTTGGCGGCTCCGGTTGTCACCGATTGAAATACAATTTCCTCAGCGGCCCGGCCGCCGGTCAGTGTCGCGATTTTGTTGAGCGCGTTTTCCCTGCTGAGCAGAACCTGCTCGGTTTCATCAATCTGCATCGTGTAGCCAAGCGCACCGGAGGTACGCGGAATAATCGTAATCTTGTGGACCGGTGCGGAATCCATCTGGCTGGCAGCGACCAGCGCGTGTCCGACTTCATGGTAGGCGATAATTTTCTTTTCGCGGTCCGATATGACAGCATTCTTGCGCTGATATCCAGCCAGGACCACTTCCACACTCTCCTCAAGATCAGCCTGCGCCACTTTATCCCGACCATGACGGACCGCACGAAGCGCGGCCTCATTGATCATATTCGCCAGATCAGCACCGGACGCGCCGGCCGTTGCCCGGGCAATCGCGTTGAAGTCGATATCGGCAGCCATTCTGACCGGACGGGCATGAACATCGAGAATCGCCTCACGTCCTTTGAGATCCGGCAGTTCAACCGGCACCCTCCGGTCAAAGCGGCCGGGCCGCAGAAGCGCACGGTCAAGTGATTCCGGACGATTGGTTGCCGCCAGTATGACCACACCTTTCTGTCCGTCGAAGCCATCCATCTCACTGAGCAGCTGATTGAGCGTCTGCTCACGCTCATCGTGTCCGCCGCCGGCTATACCGCTGTCCCGCCGTTTGCCGATTGTATCAATTTCATCGATAAAGATGATGCAGGGCGCTTTTTCTTTCGCCTGCTTAAACAGATCGCGTACTTTCGCCGCTCCCATTCCGACGAACATCTCAACAAATTCCGAGCCGGATATGGAAAAGAACGGCACTTTGGCTTCGCCGGCGACTGCTTTGGCCAGCAGTGTCTTTCCGGTACCGGGAGGTCCGACCAGCAGCGCGCCTTTTGGCAGGTTCGCGCCGATTTCCGCGTATTTTTCCGGGTTATGCAGAAAATCGACGATCTCCTGCAGTGCTTCCTTTGCCTCATCCTGTCCGGCCACATCGGCAAAAGATTTGCCGGTCTGAGCCTGGACGTAGATCTTGGCATTGGCCTTGCCGAAACTCATGCTATTCTGGCCCATGCCCCGTTTTTGCATCATATTCATCAAAAAGCGCCATAAGAAGAAGAACATGATGATCGGCAGTACCCAGGAAACCAGGAACGCGACAATCGGTGATGTTTCTTGCGGAATAACGCGTGAGAAAACAACATCGGCGGCAAACAGACGTTCCGTCAAATCCTGGTCCGGCATCAGGCCGGTGACATGCACGACCTCTTTTTCATCTTCAACCACGATATAGTACAGTGAGTTGGCGTCAACCTCAACTTCTGTCACCTCTCCCGCTTCGAGCTGTCGGAGAAAGGTACCGTAATCGGTGTCGATCACACGCGACTCAAACAACATCGGTGTCACGAATGTGTTGAGAATCAGCATGACAGCCGCTGCGATCAAAAGATAATAGATCAGAGGTTTTTTCGGTAATTGTTTTTTGTCCATATTGTTTTCCCTTCAAGGCTGACATGGTCGTTCTGGTCCAGCCGACACCCTGCAGTGACCGCTGGAGCCTGCCTTATCGATCATAATACTGAATAACAACTGCCATATGGAGGAATCGGGAACAAATTGTGAACACGGAAACTGCCCCTTCACCATTGCGG
>RZZF01000340.1 GCA_009929975.1 Clostridia bacterium | reverse complement strand
GGGATACCCTCCCGAAGCCGCCACCACACAGCATGATGCCTGGTCAGACCACTCGATCTCCATCTGATCGAGCCGTTCATCAATGACCGCCTCGAAAATTTCCAGCAGATCCGTTTTGAGCAATGGCAGAACCGCCTGCGCTTCCGGATCACCGAAACGGGCGTTGTACTCAATGACACGCGGCCCGTCTTCTGTCAGCATCAATCCGAAGTAGATAACGCCCTTGAACGGGCAGCCCATGGCCCGCAGCGCGTCAATCGTCGGCTGAAAAACCGTTTGCTGCAAATCTTTCCACTGCATCGCACTCAACTCAGCCCCGGGCGAAACGGCACCCATCCCGCCGGTATTCGGACCAAGATCATGGTCAAAGGCGCGTTTGTGATCACGCGAAGAGCGCATTGGCCGGATGGTTTTTCCATCGGTGAACGCGAGAACGGTCAATTCCGGACCGCTGAGACAGGTTTCGAGAATAATCGTATGTCCGGCTTTGCCGAAACGGTCATGCTCCATCATGTCCGTGACAGCCGCGACCGCTTCAGACCGTGTCCGGGCGATGATCACACCCTTGCCGAGCGCCAGGCCGTCAGCCTTGACCACAACCGGAAGGTCGACCGTATCAATCGCGGCCAGGGCGTCAGACAGCGTTGTCACCACCTGGTAGTCAGCGGTCGGTATACCTGCCTGACGCATCAGCGACTTGGAGAACGCTTTGCTCGATTCGATCCGGGCGGCAGCAGCTGTCGGGCCGAACGCAGGGATCCCGACGGCTTCAAGCCGGTCAACCAGCCCGAGTGCCAGTGGATCATCCGGCGCGACCACCACCAGGTCGATGCGTTTTTCCTGTGCGAAACGGATCAGGCCGTCAAAGTCTGTCGCGGCCAGAGGGACACACTCCCCCAACTCCGCGATGCCGGCATTACCGGGCGCGGCGTAAATCCGACTGACCCGCGGGCTCTGGCTCAATTTCCAGGCGATCGCGTGTTCCCGGCCACCGCCGCCGACGATCAATAATTTCATATCTACCTCGTCTTATCTGAATGGTCAGTGCCGGAAATGACGCAGTCCGGTCATCACCATCGGAATCCCATGAGTATTGCAGGCGTCAATTGATTCCTGATCCCTGATCGATCCTCCTGGTTGGATAATCGCGCTGATACCGGCAGCCGCGGCCGCTTCAACACAGTCGGGAAACGGGAAAAACGCGTCTGATGCCATCACAGCACCCTGCGACTTATCGGCCGCGTTTTTGATCGCGATCTCAACCGAAGTGATCCGGTTGGGTTGTCCGGGACCGATACCGACAGTCTGCCGGTCACGCACGAGCACGATCGCGTTTGATTTTGTATGTTTGACTACTTTCATCGCGAAAACCAGATCATCATTCAATTCAGGCGGCGGCGCTTTCTCCGTCGCGATGGTCACGGTATCGGCGTTGACGACGCACTGGTCCTCATCCTGAACGAGCAGTCCGCCGCTGATCGGTTTAAGCATCGGGCGGCCGGCAGCCGGCGGCTGCGCACAGCCCGGAAGATGAAGAATTCTCAGGTTTTTTCTGGTCTGCAGTTCGGCCAGCCCCTCCTCAGTAAAATCGGGTGCGACCAGTACTTCAAGAAATACGCCTTTTGTTGCTTTGGCGACTGCCAGGTCGACCGTTCGGTTACAGGCCAGAATGCCACCAAAGATTGAGACGGAATCCGCTTCATAGGCCTTATGCCAGGCCGTCAACAAATCATCAGCGCTCCCGACACCGCATGGATTGGCATGCTTGACGGCCACAACAGTCGGTTCACTGAATTCTTTCAGCAGGCTGATGGCCGCGTCCGTATCGGCCAGGTTATTGTAGGACAGTTCCTTTCCGCCCAGCTGCCGGGCCTGTGGCAGGGTTCCGAACTCCGGCAGGGCGTTCTGGTAGTAGGTCGCTTTTTGATGTGGGTTCTCCCCGTAGCGC
>RZZF01000049.1 GCA_009929975.1 Clostridia bacterium | reverse complement strand
CTCATGCTCGGTGCCACCCCCTCTGAGGCGACCCGCCGCATCATCAACCAGGCTTATGACTCAGCCATCATGCCAACGATTAACTCCATGCTTGGGATGGGTATTATTTTTCTGCCGGGCATGATGACCGGGCAGATTTTGTCAGGAACCTTGCCCACGACCGCGATCGCTTACCAGATCGCAATCATGCTGGCCATCCTCGGTACCGTGTCATTGACAGTTCTGATCTTGCTTCGGCTCGGCTGCCGTTCCTTTTTCACCCGCAGTGATCAATTGATAGACCCTGATCAGAATAACACCACTGAGTCCTCCGGCCGGTCAGCCTGATTCAGTCATCGGCCAGCAGCTGGGCTGGTGACAGGGAAAGCGCCTGGGCGAGGGCAAAGACGCGATCAACCGCGACATCATAATTACCGGCTTCACAATGTCCGATCTGCTGGACGGACGCGCCGACGATGTCTGCCAGCTGCGACTGTGTGATGTTGAGCGAAACCCGCTGCTGCCTGATTTTGGCGCCGGTCGCTTCAGAGATGTGGACAAATTCCTGTTCCTGTATCATCGGACCTCCTGATCATTCTCACCCGTCTGTTCGCGGGCGGTCTTTTTCGGATCCTTCTCAAAAAAAGACAGGATCAGCGAGACGAGGCTCAGACCGACCGCGGTGTAGGCGATCGGCCGTGACCGTGTCAGCGGGCAGACGCCGTCCGGCAGCCGGGATGAGTCAATCGCGAAGCGGATCAGGACATAAGCGCCGAGCAGCAGTGCGGCGGCCAGTGTCAGGCGGCCGGTCCAGCGGATCAGGGCGGCTTTGTCCGGCCGGTTCATCAAAGATCACCGATCCGGCGGAACGTACCGGTTTCCGCGGATATCGTTGCTTCAAGACACATCTGTGCCGAAAGCAGTCCGCTTTCAAGCGGAGCGACTGATGTTTCTTTTCCCTTGATTACCTGAACAAAATTCTGCGCCAGAACCATGTCGCCGCCGCCGTGATCCATGTTTGATCCATCCACCTGATAGGTTTCCACCCGCGGGGTGTTGTGCATCATCACCCTGACTTCATCACGGTACCAGTCAAACTCCAGCGTTCCATCATATCCGAGCAGCCGGGCACCGCGTCTGGCCGCTTTGTGCCGGGCGAAAAAATTCTGACTGTAGCTGACATGCATGCCGGATTCATAGCGGATCAGGGCACTGCCTGAATCCTCATTTCCCGTGTCGGTGGCGAAGCAGCACTGGTCGCCGTGTGGATCATCAAAGCGGATGTACTTCATGGCATGTGGGCCTTCTGGACAGGTTTGTGCTTCGGGACATTCCGAACAGCGCAGGCCGGCCGGCTTGTCACCCTTGAAAATCTGCTTGGACTTCATCGCGCAGATTTCCACCGGCTTCTGGCGGAGGAGCGCGTTGATGTAGTCGAAATCATGTGTCGCTTTTTGCAAGAATAATCCGCCGGTCTCAGCTTCATCGCGATACCAGCTGTGGAAATAAACCCCGCCATAAGGAACATCATTGAAGGCCTGTACATGCTCAATGCGCCCGAGACGGCCAGAATCAATCAGTTCCCGGGCCAGGCGGACCAGCGGTGTGACACGGAGCGGGAATGAAACGACAACCGGAGAACTGGATGCCTGACCTGCTGCGGCCAGCCGCTTCAGATCATCAAATGATGTGGCGACCGGTTTTTCCAGAAACAACGGCAGTCCGCGTTTCAGCACGGGGATCGCCATGGTGGTATGCAGCGAGCAGCGGGTTCCGATCATCACCGCGTCCAGCGGCTCCCTTTCCAGCATCTGTTCGATATCGTCGTAGAGATGTACTTTACCGGCATCCTCGCCGTTTTCCACCAGCCGGGCCCGGACCGCGTCCGCCGCCGGATCCGTGATGGCGGCCAGGGAAACATCCGGCTCAAACGCACGGACATTCGCGAACATATTGGCAATACGGCTGCCATAACCGATAATTCCGATCTTGATCATCATGACCTCCGGTCTGTCAGCCCCGTTCCAGGCGGCTGTGTTTTTCAGTCTGCCGACCCGTTTCAGCCGGCTGTTTCTGTCAGTTTAGCCGATCCCGCTGCCGATGTACAGTAGACGCGATCAGCGCTCCGGTACCGCACAGATCCCTGACGGGCTTGACCCGAAACGATCAATCGCCTAAAGTTATATCATTGCGACAGGAGGCGGCGTTCATGAGTGACTTTTTGGAAATCAGTCCGGAGCAGCTGACCGGAAACCCTTTTCAGCAAATCGGTTCCGACTGGATGCTGGTGACAGCCGGCAATAAGAATCAACTCAATACCATGACGGCATCGTGGGGATCGCTGGGTGTGATGTGGAATCTCCCGGTCGCCCAGATTGTCATTCGCCCACAGCGCTATACACGTGAGTTTATTGATGCTGAAGCGGCGTTTTCACTTTCTTTCCTCAGTGAACGGTATCGGCGCCAGCTCAATTATCTGGGAACCGTTTCCGGACGCGACGGCGATAAAATACACCACAGCGGCTTGACAACCGCTGCAGTTGAGGGCATTCCCTATATCTGTGAAGCGGATCAGGTGTTGTTCTGCAAGGTTCTGTATCGCCAGCTGATGAATCCCGCCTGCTTCGCGCAGCCGGATGTCATCCGGCCTTTTTATCCCGAACGGGATTATCACATCGCCTATACGGCCAGGATCACCAAGGTCTTCGAGCGGCCGGCAGCATCGATCTGGACCTGATATCAGCCGATCGGATCAAGTTCAAACGGATACCGGTTCGGCAGCGGACGTTTCAGATGGCCGAGAAACAGCGTGTCATACCCGATCACGATCTCTTCATCAGTCGGGATCACCATCACACGCAGGCGGCTGTCCTTCCGGATCTCACTGCGGGCGATTTCAACCTCCTGCTGGCGCAAGGCGTTTTTCTCCTGATCAATCGTAAACCCGAGAGCGGGTAAAAAACTGAGAATCGCGGCGCGGACATAGCCCTCGTTCTCGCCCAGCCCGCCGGAAAAAACGATCGCCTCGGCTTCTGGCAGTGTCGCCCAGTACTGGCCGATATATTTCGCGATCCGGTAGGCATAGATCTGAATTACGGTGAAGGCCTGCAGATCGCCCTGCTCCGCTTTTGTGCGGATATCCTGCATCAGGTTGGTGTCCGCCAGCGCTTTCAAACCACTTTCCTTGTTCAGCGCGGTCATGACCGACTCAAATGCCTGACCGAGATCCAGATCGTGGTCCGTCGCCAGATTCGTTGCCACATGTCGGATCAGCGCAGGATCTATATCACCGGACCGTGTCCCCATGATCACGCCTTCAAGGGGGGTAAACCCCATACTGGTATCAACCGACTGGCCGTTTTCGATTTTTGTGATGCTTGACCCATTGCCAAGATGCGCGGTAATACCGGAAAACCGGTTGAACGGGATTCCGAGCAGATGGGCCGCACGCCGCGCGATATACATATGCGAGGTTCCGTGAAAGCCGTAGCGGCGAACTCCATACGCTTCATACCATTTGGCCGGTACCGCGTACCGGTAGGCATATTCCGGCAGGGTTGTGTGGAATGCCGTGTCGAAAACCGCGACCTGAGGCACATCAGGCAGCAGACGGATGCTCTCGCGGATCCCTGTCAGATTCGGTGGATTGTGCAGAGGAGCGATCGGTATCAGCTGTTCGATCGTCGTGATGACATGCTGATCAATCAGGACACTGCCTTTGTACAGCTCGCCGCCATGAACGACACGATGTCCAACCGCGCAGATCGATGCCCTGGCAATCGCATGGTCATTGAGAAGATCAAAGATCGCGGTCAGGGCGTCGCGATGATTCGCGATGGGGCGGCGTATGACCTCTTTGCTTCCCGCTATGACAACCTTGATGCCGCTTCGGACAGGATTGCCGATTTCCTCAACAATACCCTGCAGCTGAGGCTGCAGATCGAGTTCATCCACCACCTTGAAAAGATTGAACTTCGCGGACGAGCTGCCGCAGTTGAGAACCAGAACATAATTTGCCATAACGACCTCCACAGTGGCACTTCGCGAGCTTGCGCCGGCGATTGCTGACTTGTTGTTCCCTATTGTATCATGCCATCCGGCCGGTTAACATCGCAGCATCACCATCCGTTCAACGCCTTCTGACCGGCTGGAGGAAATCTGTTATAATCGATCATGAATTGAAGACTGACAGGATACGACCAAGGGGCTGACGCATGAAAAAACTGACGATCATCCACACTGCCGACTGGCACCTCGGCACCTCATATGTTCGTTTTCCGGACCTGGCTGAGCAGCTGCGCACAGAACAGCTGGAGATGCTCGCGCGTATGACCGGCCTCTGTCGTGATAAAGAAATTGATCTGCTGCTGATCGCCGGTGATCTGTTTGACACAGCCAGCCCGCCACCGGGTCTGGTTCGTGAAGTGCGCGATCTGCTCGAACAGATCAGCACAACCCAGATTTTGATCAGTCCCGGAAACCATGATCCGGCCAGCCCTGATTCTCCCTGGCTGCAGGAGCAGTGGCCCGGACATGTTCATATTTTTACAACTGATTATACATTTGTTGAGCTGCCGAATTTACAGACACGCGTCTATGGTACAGCCTTTCGCAGCGGTGCCGTCCGTTCTTCCCTGCTGCCGGATCAACCGGAACCGCTTGACCCCGAATGGTTGAATATCCTGCTGATTCATGGTGAACGTGTTACGGCCGGACAAGGGTCCGCGTACCATCCAATCTCCAGTGACTGGTTGACGCGCAGTGACTTTGATTATATCGCGCTCGGGCACATTCATCAGCCGGAACAGCCGCAGCCGCTGCGCCCGGCCGGTCCGCGCGCGGCCTACAGCGGTGCGCCGGCCGCCCGCGGTTTCGACGAGCAGGAGGCGGCCGGACTTCTCTGTCTTGAGCTGACGCTCCGACCGGCTGAACAGCGCGGCGGACGCCCGTTTGAAATTGAATGGCAAGTCAGCCAGCTGCCGGTTGCCAGCCGCCGGTTCCTCAGCGCGGAGATTGATATCAGTGACTGTTCCAGCCAGTCTGCCATCCGCGATCAGATTCTGGCGGTGGTCGGTGAAACAGCCGACTGGCGCCGGCATGCCTGGAAAATCCGGCTGACCGGTATCCGACAGCCTGAAATAACGCCCTCGCTGGTCTGGCTGCAGCATCACATGAAGCAGGACCTCTTTTATCTGGCGATCAGCGATTACTCTGAGCAGGCGATTGATCTTGAGCAGCTATTGACGGAACATTCCCTGGCAGGTGCTTTTGTCCGTCAGATTGCCGGCAGCCAGTCTGACTGGCGCAGCCTGTCTGAGGATCAGCAGGCGATCCTGAGGATCGGCCTGCAAGCGTTCTCGACGGAGGTCACCTTCAATGATCCTGCATGATATTCAGATAAGACGTTTTGGCCGTCTGCAGAATTTCTCATTCCAGCCGACGGAAGGGTTCCAGCTGATCCATGGAGCAAATGAGCAGGGCAAAAGCACGTTCATGGCCTTCATCCGGGCCATGTTATACGGATTTTCCAGTGACGGGCGGAAGTTGGAAACGAGTGAACGGCAGCGCTATCTTCCCTGGGACACGCAGGATATGGGCGGCACACTTGTCTTCAGCCACCAAGGACAGCGGCTGCGCCTGGAACGGAGTTTCGGCAACCGGAAATCCGCTGACCGGACCACCTTGATGAACGATATCAGCGGTGAAGTCATACCCCTCAGTCATGAGGACATGCCCGGCTTTGATGTCCTGGGCATCAGCGAACAGGAGTTCGTCAACACGGTTTTTGTCCGGCAGATGGGCTCGATGGTCAATGAAAACGGTGATCTGCTGACCCGTCTGATCAATCTTGCCGGCAGCGGCAGCGCACAGACATCGGTGGCGGATGTGGCCCAGAGGCTGCGCCAGGCCGAAGCCGATCTTCAGCCGCTGCGCGGCAGCAATGGCCGCATTCCAACGCTGGAACTTGAACTGGAAGATCTGCGGGTCCAACGTGAGCAAGCCATCCTCAACGCGGAATATGTGATCGGACAAACCCGCCAGCTCCAACAGAAGCAGGCGCTGCAGCAGCAGCTGAACGAGGCGATCAGCGGCCTGCGCGAATCCATCGATCAGCAAAGCCGGCTGCGGCGCCTTGAACGCTGGCAGCAAATCAAAAATGCCCATCATCATCTGACCACACTTGAGGAACGTCGCGAGACAATCGTCGATGAACTGACAGTCGCCGGCCGGTTGATTCGCGATGATGAAATTGAAACGATTGAGCGGCTGCAGACACATTGGCTGGAATTACAGCGGCAGCGCGGCACCCTGCGCCAGCAGACAGAGCAGCTGCGCCAGTCGCTCAGAGACCATCAATCTGGCCAGCCGCCTGAGACGCTGACCACCCTTGACCGGGCCGGACTGCGCGATCAGCGAAACCAGGTCAGCCAGATCAGCCGGCAGGCGGAGCGTTCAGCCGATCAGTTGATCCAGTTGGAATCATTGGCTGAAAACTGCCGTGAGTATCGTCAGGAACTGCAGGTCCGTCAACAGACGCTCGAACGGCTGGCCTCTCAATATCAGATGGATTTGAACCGGCTGGAGACTGAAAGGTCCGCTGTCAACCGGGAATTAAACGAGCATGAAACAGAACGCCAGGCATTGACCGCTCAGCTGACCCGGCTGCAGGACGATCTGCAGACGCCCGGCCGTCAGCAGGCTGAAGAAAGCCAGTCAGGCGGGGCCGTTACGCGATGGCTGCTTCCGGTCGTCTCTGCTGCCCTGGCCCTGGCAGCGACGGTCTTCGCGCTTAGCATGAGCCAGCCGCTGTTGTGGCTGGCAGTGCCGGTTATCCTTCTGCCGGCCGTCATGACCCTGATCCGAAAAAAACAGAGACTCACCAAAGAACGGCAGGCGCAGGAACAACGGCGGTCGGCCATTCAAAGCCAGTTGAGTGTAGTGCAGGGGCAGCTGGAAAGCAGCCGCCGGCTATACAGCTCGACAGAGCGGACTGTACGGGATCTCGAAGAGAGAGTGCACGATGAAGCGATCCGGTATTCCGAACGGTCAGATGGTATAAAAAAAGATCTCAGTCTCATTGAGGCAAAGCTGGAGCAGGCGGAAGATCGATTGAACGGGCAGTTTCTTGAGCTGCAATGGCTGCGGCCCGATACAGAAGAACCGGCCGGACTGTCCGGTCAGGCACTGATCACATTCCGCCTGGCCCGACTGCGCGAGGAACAGCATAAACTGGCTGACACCGCCATCCGCCGACAGGCAGATCTGGATCGTGTCCTGGCCGCGACCGGGTGTACCAGCTGGGATCAGTTGGAAGAAGCGCTGCAGGCCGTCGATCAGTACAAAGGAGAACTCAGCGGGATTCTGCAACAGATCCAACAGCGTGAATCTTTTCTGTCTGAGGCTGATAAAGCGTGTACAAAAGCTGCCGATGAGCTTGTTCAGGCTCTGCGGATAATGAATCCTGACGCGGCTGAAGCCGGTGAAGCAGCCGATCTCATCCTGTCGCTGCGCCAGCGAAACCAGCAGTTGGCATCAATCAACACGCAGATCACTCCGGCCCGTCAATTCTTCAACGATCTGCTTGATCAGAGAAGTTTTGAATCATGGCAGCAGCTCAGTCTGTCTGACCATGCGGCTGTTGCTGAGATGGAACGGTTGTCCGATGACGCCCTGTCCAGCATGAATGAGGATCTCAAACAAAAACAGGAAGAACGGCTTGAGCTGGAGTCCAGCCTGTCGTCCCTTGCTTCAGACATTCGTCAGGCCAGCCGGAATCAGCTTTCTGTACGCGAACTGGATGATCAGATTGAGCAGGTCAGCCAGTCACTGGCTCGGATGAAGCAGTACGCCGGCTGGCTGCGTCAGGCCCGGCAGGCCCTGAATGACGCCGCTGATGAGCTGCAGAAAAGCTTCGGACCGGATCTCAATCATCAGACGGGACAGATTCTCAGTCAGTTGACGCAAGGCCGTTACGATGAAATCAAAGTGGATCGTTCATTTGGTGTTCGCTTCGCCGACCAGGATCACCGCTTCCATGAATGGCAGTTTCTCAGCGGTGGAACAGCCGATCAGGTTTATCTGGCGCTGCGTCTGGCGATCACGGATCAGATCACGCCTGCGGATGCTCCGCTGCCGCTTTTGCTCGACGATGTTCTGATCCAGTACGATGACCAGCGGGCCTTTGCCGCGTTATCCGCGCTGATGCGGCGCGCGGTCGACCGCGGCCAGCAGATCCTGTTTTTGACCTGCCAGTCGCGCTTCCATGAGCGGGTCCTCGAAAATAAAGAGCAACTATTTAAATTAAATGGTTGAATTAACCGGCACAGGCTGTCATGATGCAGAGTAACAGGTTTCATTAAGCCCAATGATCCGGAGGAGATGACATGAGCAAAAAATACATGACGATTCCCAACGCCCTGTCGCTGTCGCGCCTGATATTTCTGCCGCTTCTCTATCTCTTCATTCTGGCCGATCATCTGACGGCGTTTCTGATCGGCTACATCTTGATCGGCGCGACCGATTTTTTCGACGGGTTGATCGCCCGCCGTTTCAACATGACATCCGAAATCGGCAAGGCGCTTGATTCGATCGCTGATCTGTTTTTCTATATTTCGAGCGCCTGGTTTCTCTATTACCTGTATCCACAGTATCTGGCACCCAACAGCGTTTTGCTCATTATGTTTTTCAGCCTCTTTTTCCTCTCATTCGTCGTTTCGTCTGTTCTGCTGCACAAACCGGTCATGATGCACACGTTTCTGCTCCGCCTCAATGGCGTGCTGGTCTATCTGACCGTCATCTTCTCTCAGTTCACCAACACCACGCTGCTGATTGCCGCGATTCTCGTCATCTATCTGGTCGGCTTCAGCGAGGAAATCGCGATTTTCATCCGGTATGGCGACGTGGACGCGGACACGCCGTCCATCATGACGCTGATGCGCCGCAACGAACGGACCCGCCATTCCTGATCACTGATCGCAAACAAAAACGAGCCGGCAGCTGCCGGCTCGTTTTCCTTGTTCTGAAGAATCAGCGCAGGACAATCTCCCGGCCCTGCTCGGCTGACTGGTACATCAGTTCCATCAGCTGGGTTGTACGGATCGCGTGATCGATATTCGCCCGGGTTTTCACTCCGTGGACGGCCCGTGTCAGAAAATCGCGGATCTCCACATTGAACATGTTTTCGCTGCCGAAACGATACTTCGTTTCGCTGAGCATGCCATTCCGGGTCGTATAAAAGACGAATGATCCGCCATACTGCAGCCGGATTCCGCCTTTGTCACCGAGAAACTCGATAAACATGGCATCTTCGCCGACGTTCTGTGCCCAAGCCCCGTTGACTGAAATGGTCGGGCCTTCGGTGCGGACCAGCCCGGTCACGAAGTCTTCAACATCATAGGTCCCGTCCAGCTTTGGCGGTCCTGCCCACATGTTCTCAAACGTATACTGGCGCAGATCGCGGC
>RZZF01000339.1 GCA_009929975.1 Clostridia bacterium | reverse complement strand
ATGTGGACGATGAATGCCCAGCGCGAAGATGATCTCGATCGAGTCATCCGCAATACCAGCTGTATTCAGTGCGTCGAGCAGCGGCGGCAGAATCAGGTGGGACGGACTGGGCCGGGTGATATCACTGACGATAATGGCCACGGTTTCACCCGGTCGGACGATCTGATCGAGTGTGCCGGACCCGATCGGACAGGCAATCGCTTCGCGGATCAGGCGGTCCGGATCTGCCGGAACCGGTACGTCATTGGCCTTGAGTTCCATCAGCAGCTGATGCTGTGGTATCCGGACGGCCAGTTCACGGTCGCCATAACCGATCGTGCAAGATGTATCACGCATCGTTTTTTTCTCTCCTCTTGTCGAGCCAGTCCTTGATCCTGGCCTCATATCCGTTGGATGCCGGTTGATAATAGATGGTCCCGAGCATTTCTTCAGGCAGATAATCCTGATCAACAATATGGCCCGGGAACGAATGGGCGTACTGATAGCCTTTGCCATAACCGAGATCGCTCATACCGGCCACGGGCGCGTTGCGCAGATGCATCGGAACCTGGCCGGTCCGCCGGGTCTCCACATCATGCAGGGCCGCGTCAATCGCCAGCGCTGAGTTTGATTTGGGACTGGTCGCGACCGCCAGCGCGGCTTCAGACAGAATGATCCTGGCTTCAGGCATACCAACCGCCATGATGCCCTGATACGCCGCCATGGCAATGGTCAGCATCTGCGGATTCGCCAGACCGACATCTTCCGCGGCGCAGATCAGGATGCGCCGGGCGAGAAACTCGATATCTTCGCCGCCGTGCAGCGCGCGGGCCAGATAGAAAACCGCCGCGTCCGGATCGCTTCCCCGCATCGATTTAATGAAAGCGCTGATATTGTCATAGTGGCTTTCCCCATCATGATCATAAGCCAGGCTGCGCTTCTGCAGGCAGTCTTCGATGATGTCACGGTCAATCCTGATGCTGCCGTCAGCCCCGGGCGATGTGGTGATGACCGCCAGTTCCAGCGCGTTCAGCGCGATTCTGGCGTCGCCATTGCTGATATTGGACAAAATATCAAGGACCTGGTCATCCAGCCGGATACAGTAGCTGCCCAGGCCACGGGACTTGTTCTCGATGGCCTGGACGAGAATCCGGCGGATTTCATCTTCAGTCAGCGGCTGCAGCTGGAAGACGGTTGAACGCGAGATCAGCGCCTTGTTGACCTCGAAAAAAGGATTTTCTGTCGTCGCGCCGATCAGAATCAGCGTTCCATCCTCTACCTGGGGCAGGAGCGCGTCCTGCTGGGCTTTGTTGAAGCGGTGAATTTCATCAATGAACAAGACGACACGGCCGGCTGGTGTCAGCAGCGGGTTCTGCGCGTCGGCGATGACGCGTTTGATATCCGCCACACCGGAGGTCACCGCGTTCAGCTTGATGAAGCCGACCTGAGTCGTCGCCGCGATGACCCTGGCCAGTGATGTTTTTCCGGTACCTGGCGGCCCGAAGAGAATGATTGAACTGAGGCGATCCGCCTCGATCATCCGTCGCAGCAGCCGTCCTTTGCCGAGTATGTGCTCCTGGCCAATGAATTCTTCCAGAGACTGCGGCGCCATCCGGTAAGCCAGCGGCTGGTTTTTTTCAGATTGTGCTGTCAATTCACTCGCTCCCGTGCAGCTGCCTTACAGTTCAGGATAAAGCGGATAACGCGCGCAGAGTTCCGCGACGCCGTCCCTGATCCGCTGCAGCTGTTCTTCTGACTCTTCTCTTGCCATGCTGATCAGTTCGGCGATGATATCCATATCATCTTCATTCATGCCTCGTGTTGTGACAGCCGGTGTTCCCAGCCGGATGCCGCTGGTGACAAACGGGGTCTGCGGATCATTCGGTATGCCGTTCTTGTTGCAGGTGATATTCGCGCTGTCCAGACGAAGCTGCATCACTTTACCGGTCAGACCGGTATTGCGCAGGTCAACCAGCATGAGATG
>RZZF01000048.1 GCA_009929975.1 Clostridia bacterium | reverse complement strand
GGATACAGGTCGTCAGTGAAGCCTTCGCGATGGCCGGATCAGAGCTCAGCGGATTGCTCCAGGCCCCCACCTCAGCGATGACCAGGCCTTCCTGTCCGCAGAGCGCGTGAAACTGGTCGATGACCTCATCAGGCGCTGTATGGTCCACCGGAAAATAGACCGCCGTATACGCCATTTCCTGAACACGTTCCAGCCATTCCCGCGGTGTCTGCCAGGGTTTGAGAATCTGTCCGCCAAACAACATCAATCAGCCCTCCTTCTTACATCTGTTATTGACCATTCTAGAAATCACGATCCGATAAGTCAATGCATGTTCCTATGCTATAATAATCGGAAACATTGATTGCGGAGGATCCAATATGCTGGCTGCTGAACCGGTTAAAATAGGTCAACTTGAACTGAAGAATCGTCTGATGATGTCACCCATGTGCATGTTCTGCAGTGATCAGACCGGGCTGGCCCTGCCTTTCCACCAGACCCATTATGGCTCGCGGGCGATCGGCGGGATCGGACTGATCATGGTAGAGGCAACCGGTGTCACCCCGGCCGGCCGGATTACCCATGAGGATCTTGGTCTCTGGAATGACCGGCAGGCAGACTCGCTTCGTCCGATTGTGGCGCAGATTCACGCGTCCGGCAGCAAAGCCGCTATTCAGCTGGCGCATGCCGGGAGAAAATGTGAAGATGAGGCCATGACACCTGTCGCGCCGTCTGCCCTGGCTTTCAGCGAAGATTACCGGCTGCCGCAGGAGCTCAGCCCCAATGAAATCGGAGAGATTGTCGATGCCTTCGCCGCGGCCGCGAAACGGGCGGCTGAAGCTGGATTTGACGCGGTGGAGATCCATGGAGCGCACGGGTACCTGATTCACCAGTTTTTATCACCGCTGAGCAACCAGCGCACCGATGCCTATGGCGGAAGTCCGGATAACCGTCTGCGTTTACTGCGGGAGGTTCTCAGCGCGGTGCGTGCTGTTTTCCCCGAAGAGCGGCCGGTTCTGCTGCGCCTTTCAGCCTCCGACTACCTGCCGGGCGGGCTTGACCTGACCCGGACCATCGAGATCGTACAGCAAGTCTGTGATCTGGTTGACGCCTTCGACATCAGCAGCGGCGGCCTGCTCCAGGCACCGATCAAAACATTCCCCGGATACCAGGTTTCATTCGCCGAGACGATCCGGCAGGAAGCTGGTGTTCTGACGATCGCTGTCGGGCAGATCCGCACACGAGAACAAGTTGAAGATATTCTTGGAAACGGCCGGGCCGACCTGATCGCGATCGGACGCGAACTGCTGCGCAACCCATACTGGTATCTGCAACAGTATCAAAAAGAACTCTCGGCCGCCGGACAAATTCCCCAGCCCTATACAGGAGGTTTCTGATCAATCTCCTGATCTATGCCTGACACCTTATCCAGAGGAACCTCCACGGATCCGACTCCCCCGGTTCCGGCCAGTTCGGAATCGGGCGGCCGGGTGCTGGCCTGTTCGTCTGTCAGTCCGCGCCTGGCCAGCCGGGCGGCGACCTGTTCGCGCAGCACGCTGTAAAGAATCGCGAAAACCGGGACCCCGAGCAGCATACCGGGAATTCCGAACAGCCCCCCCAGCACGACAATGGCCAGCAAAACCCAGATGCTCGGCAGACCGATCCGGTTGCCGAAAATGCGTGGTTTGAACACATTGCCGTCAATCTGCTGCAGAACCAGGATGAATAAAACAAAAATCAGGGCTTTAATCGGTTCAACCGTCAGAATGATCAGCGCGCCGGGAATCGCGCCGATGAACGGGCCGACAATCGGAATCAGGTTCGTTACACCGACGATGACACTGATCAGGAGAGGATACGGCATCCCGAGGAGACTGAGGCCAACAAAGCAGATCGCACCGACGAGAAGAGAGTCAAACAGGTCGCCTGCGATGAAGTTGGTAAACGTACGATTGGCCCTTCGCGCGACAGTCATCAGGCGATCCGCATGCCGGGGCGCCAGGTAGGCACGAATCACCCTGGTGGTCTGTACCAGCAGCCGCTCTTTGCCGGCGAGCAGATAGACGGAAAAGGCCACCCCGATGATCCAGCCATAGATCCGTGAAGTGACAGTACTGACATAGTCAACGAAATTGCTGACCACATTATCCATCAGGGAATTTCCCCAGCGGATCAGACTGGGCCAGACCGAATCAAGCTGGCCCTCGTAGAAGTTCTCCTGCCCGAAATATTTGCCGATCCGGCTGATCAGGTTTTCTGCCGCCTGAATGTAATAAGGGATGTTCTGAACCAGCAGGGTCAGGCTGATCACGAGCTGCGGGATAATGATCCAGATCAGGATCACCAGAATGGCGGTAACCGTCAGGTAAGACAGGATGATCGAAAGGTACTTAACGACGGCTGCCGCTGTTTTCCCTTTCCGTGCCAGCGGCGCGAACAGGTGGTCACGGAATCCGCGGTAGGGAATGTTGAGCAGATACGCGATCGAAAGCCCATAGATAAAGGGCATGACAATGCGGCGCAGGACGAGTCCGGCCGCATGCAGACTTGGCAGATTGGTCAGGATCAGGAAAAGTACGATGCCGTAAGTTACCACGATCAGACTATGTTTCAGCCGGGGTTTATCCACAAGAACCGCCTCTCCGTCCGGGCTGATCCCGATGATGATCAAGCCGGTATAGGTGTTGTCAGTTGTATTCTATCGAACTCGAGCCACATTGCAAGGCAGACTGTTGACTCATCGCGCGCGGACCGGGTATACGATCCGGTCTTTTTCTATCAGACGCCGGAGTAGGCGCTGAAACCGCCGTCGATCGGCAGGACCACACCGGTGATGAAACTGGCCGCCTGAGGCGAGACCAGGAACAAAAGCGATCCGATCAGTTCCTTTTCATCTCCGAATCGCCCCATCGGCGTACCACGGATGATTTTGGCGGCCCGGGCTGTCGGCTGCCCTTCCTGATCAAAGAGGAGATCCCGGTTCTGCTGGGTGACAAAAAAACCAGGGGCCATCGCGTTGACCCTGATGCCGGTTGCGGCAAAATGAACTGACAGCCACTGTGTCAGATTGCTGACAGCCGCTTTGGCCGCGCTGTAGGCGGGAATTTTTGTCAACGGCCGGAAGGCGTTCATCGATGAGATGTTCAGGATACAAGCGCCTTCCCGATTTGCCATCTCACTGGCAAAGACCTGAATCGGCAGCAGTGTTCCGAGAAAATTCAGATCGAATACAAAGGAGATACCGGCCGGATCCAGATCAAAAAAAGTCACGGTGTCCTGATCGATCTGATCCGGCTCATAGATTTCCTGTGTGGTTGTCGCCCGCGGGTGATTTCCGCCGGCACCGTTGATCAGGATATCGCAAGGGCCGAAATCCGCCAGCACCTGCTGATGGACCCGCTCCAGCACAGCCCGGTCGAGCACATCCGCCTGATAGGCTTTCGCGCAATAACCCTGGCGGTTGATATCCGCGGCAGCCCGCTGAACCGCTTCCTCATTAAGATCAAGCATCGCCACGCGGGCACCGCACGCCGCCAGGGCACGTGAAAACTCACCGCACAGGACACCGCCTGCTCCCGTGATGACAACCGTCCGGCCGCTCAGATCAATTGAAAATGGTAAATCCATCGGTCATACCTCCTGGTTCAAGTAAACGCATCTGGCCGGTTTTCATCTCCGGCCTGTCTTCAGTGTTACACGAAACAGCGGGTCTGGCAATCCATATTATTGATGAAGTGGTTGTCTATACCGCTGTCATTCGCAATATCCATCATGTATCATAGAAGCAGCATTATCAGGAATGGGGGCATTCACATGCAATTTCTGACAGAAAGAATCGGCCGTCTGCTTCAGGAGATTTTTGACAGAATCAGCGGTCAGATCTGGCCGATTGAATACTGGCGGCTTTATCAACCGGATTCAGCGCTCCGTTCACCCGTTCAGCTTGAGCCGTTCGAGTCCCGGGATTTTTCCATCGATGAGACATGGAACAGCGGGCCAGCGACCTTCTGGTTCAGTACGGATGTGGCGATCCCCGCCCATCTTGACGGACGCTGTGTGATCTTCGAGCTGACAACCGGACGCGAAACCGGTTGGGATGCCGTCAACCCGCAGTTCACATTGTTTGTAAACGGCCGGATTTGCCAGGGGCTTGATGTCAATCATCGCCAGGTCATCTTGTCTGATTCCGCCCGCGCCGGCGAAATATTTCAATTAGCGGTGTCCGCCGACAGCGGGGACGCAGACGGACCGGTCCGTTTTTTGCCGGTTTTGCGTGCGCTCGACCGCAAGAGTGAGGATTTCTATTACGACGCCAGTGTGCCTTATCAGATCGCCACACTGCTGCCATCTGAACACCCGGCCAGACTTCAGATCATTGACGCTCTGAACCAGGCACTGAACCTGATTGATCTTCGCCGCAACAGCGATCAGTATGAGGCATCGCTGGCCGCCGCGAGACAGCACCTGTCAGAAACCCTGTACGCGAAGGCTGCTGCCGATGACAATCCGGTCGTCAGCTGTGTCGGCCACACCCATATCGATGTCGCCTGGCTGTGGCCTCTCTCAGTCACCCGGCGCAAGGTGGTCCGCAGCTTCGCGACCGCCCTGTCGCTGATGGACCGTTATCCGGAGTTCATCTTCATGTCAAGCCAGCCGCAGCTGTACAAGTTCATTGAGGAAGAAGCACCTGAACTGTTCGAGCGCATCCGCCAGCGGGTCAAAGAAGGCCGCTGGGAGGCCAACGGCGCGATGTTCGTCGAGGCCGACTGCAATATCGCGTCCGGCGAAGCACTCGTTCGCCAGATCCTGGTGGGAACCCGTTATTTTGAACAGGCGTTCGGTGTGACAAATGACGTGCTGTGGCTGCCGGATGTCTTCGGTTATTCCGCCGCGCTGCCCCAGATCATGCAAAAGAGCGGTCTGCCCTACTTCATGACAACCAAGATCAGCTGGAACGAAACCAATAAGATGCCGTATGACACCTTCCAATGGGAAGGGATTGACGGCAGTCGGGTACTGACTCATTTCATCCCGACGCGAGACTATAACCAACCGTCTGAAACCGGCAGTTTCAAGACCGATCACTTTACAACCTATAATGGTGAACTTAAACCGTCCCAGGTCATGGGTGGCTGGCAGCGCTACCAGCAGAAGGACCTCAATCGTGATGTCCTCATGGCCTTCGGCTTCGGTGACGGCGGCGGCGGACCCACACGTGTCATGCTGGAAAACCAGCGCCGCCTGTCCCGGGGACTGCCGGGCAGTCCGCAGACCCGCATGTCGACCGTGCATGATTTTTTTGCGAAACTCGATGCTGAAACCAGCGGGAAGAAAGAATTGCCGGACTGGGTCGGAGAACTTTATCTGGAATACCATCGCGGCACCTATACATCGATGGCACGCAACAAAAACTACAACCGGCGGGCTGAGTTTGCCTGGCTGAATACCGAATGGAGTCAGCTGACAGCCTGGCTCTTCGGCCTTTCGCAGTATCCCCGCGCGGCCATCGACGAAGGCTGGGAAACGGTCCTGCGCAACCAGTTCCATGACATCCTGCCCGGCTCATCCATCCGTCAGGTCTATGAAGATTCAAAACAGGAGTATGAGCAGACACTGAACAGCAGCCGATATCTCCTGAACCAGAGTCTGGATCAGCTGGCCGGCGGCATTCTTAAATCTGATCCGCAGGCAGGTCTGGTTGTCTTCAATCCCAATGGTCTGCCGATCTCCGCGCCGGTTTATCTCAACAACGATGAACTGCCGCAAGGTACCACGGCATTGGATGACGGTACACGGCAAGTCCCGCTCCAACGTCTGAATGACGGCCGCAGCGCGGCCTGGCTGAGCGGGCTGCCGTCACGCGGTTGGCGCGCATTCAGGATGCTGGCCGATTCCGCGTCCGGCCCGGATCCGTCAGATGACTGGATCGTTCAGCCCGGCCATCTGGAAAATGAATGGATCAGGATCAGGCTTGACGCTCAGGGGCGCTTCATTGACTGGTTTGACAAGCGCTGCCAGCGAAACATCCTGCCGGCGGGCCAGAAGGCCAATCAATTGATCACCTATGAAGACAAACCCCATAATTACGATGCCTGGGATATCAATAATTACTACACCGAAAAATCATGGCCGGTTGATGATATCCAATCAATCACCGTGATAGAAGATGGACCGGTCTGCGCTGCGCTGCGCATGACCTGGCGCTATCTCAGTTCCACGATCAGCCAGGTCATACGTATCTGGCGCGACAGTCCCCAGGTCGATCTCGGCTATGAAATCGACTGGCAGGAAGAACAGATTCTGCTCAAAGCGCTCTTCCCGGTCGATGTGCTGAGCCGCCAGGCAACCTATGAAATCCAGTACGGCAATGTTCAGCGTCCCACCCATCACAACACATCCTGGGACCAGGCCAGATTTGAGGTCTGTATGCATAAATGGCTTGACCTTTCTGAAGAAGGCTACGGGGTCAGCATTCTCAATGACAGTAAATACGGGTGTGGTATTGACGGACAGATGATCAGCATCTCACTTCTCAAATCCGCGCTCCACCCAAACCCGGACGCTGACAAGGAACATCACAGCTTTACCCTGTCGCTCCTACCTCATCAGGGAGACTGGCGGTCAGCGGGAACCGTCGCGGCCGCCTACGCATTGAACAATCCGCCGCTGCCCGTTCTTCGCCAGGCAGATGCCGACAGCACCGTTCCCAATCTCCCGAAAGAATTTTCCCTGCTGAACACTGATCAGGATAATGTCATCATCGAGGCGGTCAAACTGGCTGAGGAGGATGACGCGATGATCATCCGCCTGTATGAATGCCACGGCCGGCGGACCGAATGTCAATTGACCTTCGGCAGGGCGCTGCGATCGGTCAGCGAATGTGACCTGAAAGAAAATCAATTGGAATCACTGCCATTTGAAGTGGATCAGCTGACCATGACATTCAAGCCTTATGATATAAGGACCCTGAAGGTCCGGCTGGCCGCGGAGCTGACGGCCCATGCCTGATATCTGTCCTGTCTGCCGGTATGAATCTGATGATTTCGTTTATCCGGTCTACCAGATCGTCTGTCACCGCTGTCCGAACTGCGGCCTGATCACCAAAGACAGCGCCGACTGGCCAGACCGGCAGCTGGAAAAATGGATTTATGACCAGCATGAAAATTCCATTAATGACCCGTGCTATGTCACCTATTTTCGGGATTTCATCGATAAGGCCATTCTGCCGTTCATGCCGGCGACGACCGCGGCGCTTGACTATGGCAGCGGACCGGAGCCGGTTCTGGCAATCCTTCTCGCACGTGATTACGGTTTTCCCGTTGAGATTTACGATCTGTTCTTCGCTCCGGACACTGCGCCGCTGGACGCGATGTATGATCTGATAACCTGCACTGAGGTTATTGAACATCTGCGCGACCCGCTGGCGACATTCAGGCAGCTGAGTTCTCAGCTGCAGCCGGGTGGCATTCTGTCCGTCATGACCCAGTTGATCCCGGGTGACCTGAGCGCGTTCAACCGCTGGCATTATCCGCGCGACCACAGCCATATCATTTTCTACACGCCGGCCAGCCTGCGGGAAATCGCTTCCACCTGCGGGCTGCGCCTGCTCATGTGCGATCAGACGCGCTATACGGTTTTTGAAAAGCCTGATGTCGGCTGACCGGCAGCCGCGTGATCAGTAGCAGCCGTAATTCTGGATCGCTGCCATGACCGCCCGCAGACTGGTCAGCCGGCTGCCGTTATTGATCGAACCGGCGGTCATCACGTTCAATCCGCGCGTACCGCTGGCCCGGATCATATCACAGTCGCGACGGACCTCCGCGATGATCGCCGCTTCATCATTATTCATGAACGTAAACGGCGCGAGGCAGCCATCGATACAGGTGGACGGCAGATACCGGCGAATCTGGTCGACCAGAACGGTCGGGCCGAAATTACACCCGGTCAGATCAAGCCGGCCCAGAATCGGCAGAAGGTGTCCCATGGCTGAATCTGAATGCTGGTAACGACGGTCGCCCGGTTCCGGACAATAGTGGTCAAAGACCGTCTTCAGCACAGGATAGCCGAAAACCTCATACATTTCCGGTGTCAGCAGACAACAGTCGTCATCAGCGAAAGAAAACCCGTGCGGCTCATCGTCACCCGTCAGACCGAGTGCTTCATCCATGTGACGGCTCATCCGCAAAATGACATCAGCGATCGTCTGGCTGAAACGCCGGAAAAGCTCGGGCGCGTCATGCCAGAGAAAAATGAGATTTTCTGTTCCATAAACCGACATCGCCAGAGTCACCGGTCCGCGGATATGGCGGATCGGCTCAGGCCGCCGGCCGAACTGCTCAAAGATACGTCGGGTCTCAATCTCCCATCCGGACGGAAACATAAAATCAGCCAGATCCAGGTGATCAATCGCGTCGAGCCGCTGTTCCAGCGCCAGAGGATCATCCAGAGAACCGGACAGCCATTCCCCGGTCTGCTGACCGAAGTGATACGTTCCGCCGAAGACTTCGCCGATGCGCCTGACCGGTGGGAGGGCGGCCTCATCCGGCCAGATGTCTTCACTGAGCAGGCGCTGCCCGATGATCGCTTCAGCCTTGTCATTATAACGCCGGTTCAGGTCAAGGCGCCGCTGCCAGGGTGTATGCCCCCATGGGTCGCCTGGCTCATCCAGTTCAGCGAAGACACATTCATCACTCATCCGGATGCCCAGGGCAGCCTGCGGCGCTTTCTGACTGAAACAGTTGTCAACATGGGCCAGGGCGTCATCCTGCCAGAAACGATTGATATCCAACGGTAAACACATTATCTGACTCCTTACCAGGCGATTTTATCACCGCGGAAATTGACATAAGCGGGATGATCCGACTTAAACCGTTCCTGATCGAGAATCAGGTCAAAAATCGCCGCCGCGGACTGATCAGGTGTCAGAGAAAGATTGCCATGTTCATCCGTTTGGGGCTGATCCGGCCAGGCTCCCTGTCCCATCTGCGAGGCAACACCGCCAGGATGAATATCGACAACCTGAATGCGATGGGCGCGGTAGAGGCTGTTGTGCATGATGGATGAGGCCATGTTCAGGGCGGCCTTGCTCATGCAATAGCCGTAACCATCATCACGCCAGCAGGTTCCGATACTGCCGGCCTCAGAACTGATATTGACGATCAGCCGCCCCCGGCCTTTCAGCATCAGACGGATGAAATGCTGTGCCACGCGAACCGGACCGAGCGCGTTGACATTGTAAACCTGAAGCATGCTCTCATAATCCTGTTCTGAAAAGATGTCGGGAGAATAATGCCCGATGATGCCGGCATTATTGACCAGAATATCCAGTGCGTCCGTTTCGGCCGCGACCTTTGCCGCAGCCTGGCGGACACTTTCTTCTGACGAAATGTCCAGATCGACCAGCGTCAGCTGCTCCGGGTACCGGTCGTTGAGCGCGTTCAGATGCTGCCAGCGCTGCAGATAGCGTCCCGCGAAAACATGGTATCCGTTTTCGAGGGATACCCGGCAGAGCGCCAGGCCGATCCCACGATCCGCGCCGGTAATCAGAACCTTCATCGGCTCGGTGTTTTCTGTCTTGATG
>RZZF01000338.1 GCA_009929975.1 Clostridia bacterium | reverse complement strand
CAGCTGATGTACATGCAGGATTTCGGGACGACCGTGCTTGTCGCGACCCCGTCCTATGTCCTCCATCTGACTGAAGTGATGGAGAAGACCGGCATCCGGGCTGAAGACCTCAGCCTGCGCATCGGACTGTTCGGCGGTGAAGGCCATACACCGGAGATGCGGTCGCTGATCGAGCAGCGGCTCGGAATTATCGATACGCAAAACTACGGGCTGACAGAAATCTGCGGACCCGGGATATCGTATGAATGTACGGCGTTCCGCGGCATGCATATCAATGAAGATTACTTTTATCCGGAGATCATTGATCCGGTCAGCGGCGAGGTGCTGGAAGCGGGCGAGATCGGTGAACTGGTATTGACAACCCTGAGTAAGGAAGGCATCCCGATGCTGCGGTACCGGACCCGTGATATTACCAGACTGCAGTATGAACCGTGCGCCTGCGGCCGGACCAATGTCCGCATGGAACTCGTCCACGGCCGGTCGGATGATATGATGATCATCCGGGGTGTCAATGTCTTCCCATCCCAGATTGAGTCGATCCTGATGACAATCAGCGGTATCGGTCCGCACTATCAGCTCGTCGTGACCCGCGAGTCGTTCATGGATCGTCTCGAGGTACAGGTTGAACTGATTGACGGCGGTCTGCTGGAAAGCTACAGCCAGCTGGAAGCTCTGACCCGCCAGATCCTGAATAAGATCCGCAGCGTTCTGGGAATTGATGTCAAGGTCACACTGCTCAGTCCACAGACCATCGAGCGGACAGCCGGCAAGGCCCGTCATGTCATTGACAAGCGGACTTGACCGCCGCTCCGGCGGTGTGACTTGCGTGACACGGCTGATTAAGTGATAATGAACGACGAAAACAGCGGCCGGATCTCCGGTCAATCAATAAAGAAGTGGTGATTGATTTGAAAGAAATTCTCCTGGGAAATGAAGCGGTGGCCCGCGGCGCGTTTGAAGCGGGTGTCAAGGTGGTGTCCTCCTATCCCGGCACGCCCAGCACGGAAATTACCGAAGCGATGGCTGGCTATACCGGGGTCAAAACCGAGTGGGCATCGAATGAGAAGGTTGGCCTTGAAGTCGCGGTCGGCGCGAGTGTGGCCGGTGTCAGGGCGATGTCGTGCATGAAGCATGTCGGCCTCAATGTTGCCGCGGACCCGCTTTTCACAGCGAGTTATACCGGTGTCAGAGGCGGTCTGGTCATTGTCGTTGCCGATGATCCCGGCATGCACAGCTCGCAGAATGAGCAGGACAGCCGGCATTATGCCCGTGCCGCCAAGCTGCCGATGTTTGAACCGGCAGACAGCGCGGAATGCCGTGATATGACCCGGGCCGCGTTTGAACTCTCCGAACAGTACGATACCCCGGTGATGGTCCGCCTGACCACGCGCATCTCGCATTCACGGGCTCAGGTTGAGCTGCGGCCCCCGCTGCCGCAGGCAAGCTTCCCGTATGAGAAGGATATGCGCAAATATGTGATGATGCCGGCCATGGCGGTTGACCGCCACCGGCTGGTCGAAGACCGGCAGCATCAGCTGGCGGCTGAGCCCGGCGATCTGGCGATGCATCAGGTCAGCCGGCGTTCCGGCAGCCTGGGTGTTGTCTGTGCCGGAATTGCCAGCCAGTATGTGCAGGAAGCGCTGCCGGATGCCTCGCTTTTCAAACTGGGCCTGGTCTGGCCGCTGCCGATCGGGCAGATCCGGTCATTCGCGGCCGGTGTCGACCGTCTGATCGTGATCGAGGAGCTGGATCCCTTCATTGAGACTGAATTGCGGGCTGCCGGCATTGCCTGCGAAGGCAAGGCCCTGCTGACCCCGCTGGGTGAATATACACCGGACATGATCCGCCAGGCGGTGCTGGGCCAGGGACAAACCGCACCGGCACTGGCCGCCGGAGAGATTCCCGCGGTTCCCGGCCGGCCGCCGGTCATGTGTGCCGGCTGCCCCCACCGCGGCCTGTTCATGGCTCTGAACCGGTTGAAGGCCATTGTGA
>RZZF01000047.1 GCA_009929975.1 Clostridia bacterium | reverse complement strand
GCTATGAAGCGGGGCAGATCATTGAGATTCCTTTCCGGACGCTGATGAATGTCTCCAATCAGGACGAAGCGGTTCTGGAACTGTTTGTGATCAAAGCCCCTGGCCCGCGCACCATGAATAACCCCGTTTGAGCCAGGCGCACGGCTGAGCGAAACCTTGAATCAGGACGGCTGTTTCAGGGGCAGCGCTTCAAGCATCTGCCTGGCAGCCGCTTGCCGCTCCGGGTCCTTGATCAGGGTCAGCGCCTGCTTGAGAACCGCGGCGACATGAGCGACTTCAAGATTGCGGTAGAAGACCGATCCCCAGCTTGGCGATTCATCGCCGGCCGCGGCTTTCGGCAGGGCATGCTCCCAGAAATAGATGGTTTCCTGTGGCTGCAGCTTCAGTTGGAGATCCGGATCCAGTACGACCTGCCCGTTACTGTCTGAAGGGTCATTCATAATTTTTCCGATCGCGAAAACGCGGCGTCTGTCTTCTCCCGCTCCCGGCTCAATCGTTGTCATCAACACAAGACTGCCCTTGCGCTGGCCGGCGATTCTCCGGCCGGGTGAATCGTTGGCGCCATCCTCCGGCCGGCCGAACTGCCAGTCACGCAGCAGATGGCTTTCCAGACAGGGGTAGTCTTCCGCCTCCATTCGCCCGGTGGTCCATTGGCGGCATTGATTCTCACGGCTGGCACACCAGATCACATCACCGTGCTGGACATGCAGCCGGTAGAGCGAGTCGCTGCATAGTCCGCAAAAACCCGGGTCGGTTTCTGTGCGGCCGCCATCGCAGTCCGCGACACGGATGGCCAGATGCCGCTGATCTGGCTGGCGGCTGGTGCGGCGGCGGCCTCTGGCACCGGCACGCGGACGATCACCTGTCTGATGTTCACTCGGCTTCGCCTGATGGAGCGCGGCCAGAGTTTCAGGCCGCTCATGACCGGGCTGGCCGATGATATCAAGACCGGCGCGCTTAAATGACGCGTCGTCCAGCCGGGCGCAGATCGAGCGGCTGATATACCAGGTACCGCAATGAGAACAATAGCGCAGCGGCAGCCTGACGACACCATTTGGTTTAGCGGTTCTGCCCTGGTAATAGGTCAGGTAGCCGACCCGGCTCAGCAGCTGGTACTGGTCAGCAGGACAGGCGCTTCCATCCGTATCTGCCAGGTATTGGACACTGTCGATCCGTGAGTCTGGCGGAATCTTCTGGTCATCATCGAGCCATTCCGGCTCGATCTGACGGCGTTTGTGCTGTTGAGACTGGATATCATGCAGCAGCCGGGCTGATTTTTCATGATGATCCCTGGCCGCTGATTTCAGATAATAGATGGCCAGACGGATATTCTGCGGTAAACCCCGGCCCTGAAGCAGGCACAAGGCCATCGCGTAGCGGGCGTCAGACAGCCCTCCGGCGGCCGCTTTCTCAAAGAACGCAACCGCTTTGGCCAGATCGCGATGGCATTCAAGCCCCCGGTAATATCGGATACCGATTTCATAGCAGGCGTTCAGATCACCCGCGTCCGCTCGTTCCTGCAGGCGATTGAATCGGGCCGCCTGCTCAGATAACCGTTTCGCTTCCTGTTCTGTTTCATACAGAGGCAGTTTCTGCAGACAATAAGGGCAGAATTGATCCGGATCAGTTATCAATTCACGAAAACAATACGGACAGATCATGTGATTTCCTCCGATCAATGGCTTCTGCGGCACGGAACAATATGATGATACTTATATTCTACCACTATGCCGACGAAACGGCAGTTGGCGGGCAACTCGGGTTTGCCTGTTCCTGTGACTGTTGATAAGATAAGGACAGATACAGGCGCGGCGGCATCATGTCGCGAATCAATGTGGCTGCCGATAGGGCGGCCGGAGAGAGGTTCATCATGGCCAGCATCAATGTAACGATCTACAACGAGTATTTCCATGAGCAGGAAAGTCCGGACATCGCGGCTGTCTACCCGGACGGCATTCACCAGGCCCTGGCTGAGTGCCTGCAGTCGGAACCCGATATCGGTGAGCTGACAACCGCGACGCTGGAGAACCACCGGGATGTTCTGACCCAGGCCTGTCTCGACCAGACCGATGTCCTGATCTGGTGGGGACATGTCAAACATGAAGAGGTTGATCAGGACGTGGTGGATCGTGTCTGCCAACGTGTTTACAACGGCATGGGCCTGATCGTCCTGCATTCAGCGCATGCCTCAAAAGTCTTCCGCCAGCTGATGGGGACACCGACACAACTGCTGCGCTGGCGTGAAGCGGATGAACGCTGCCGTATCTGGACCATTGCCCAGGGTCATCCGATCACCCAGGGACTGGGCGAATCGTTTGTCGTGCCGGAAGAAGAGACCTATGGCGAGCAGTTCGGAATTCCCCAGCCCGATGAACTGATCTTCATCAGCTGGTTTTCCGGCGGCGATATCTTCCGCAGCGGCTGCACCTGGCGGCGCGGAGCCGGCAAGGTCTTCTACTTCCAGAACGGACATGAATCGTACCCGATTTACTATCAGCCGGAGGTCCGGCAGGTCATCCGCAACGCCGTCCGCTGGGCCTGTCCGCCGCAGCGCCAGATCAGCTATGATCTGGGCGGGCCAAATACACCGGCCCTTGAGCCGCCCAAAGCATGATCAATATCTACGGTTTCGCGGGTGACCGCCTGCCGGACAACAGCGCGGCCGACGACAGTCACTGGCTCCATGTTTCCGGCTGCGGGTTTCAGAAATTCCTCTCGCACAGCCATGTGGTCTCACGACCACATGGCCGGACGGATTTCCAGCTGATTTTCATCACCCGCGGGCGTGGATATTTTGATTTCCAAGATTCCCGGAGGACGATTGATGGCGGCTCTGTGGTCCTTTTCTGGCCCAACCAGCCCCAGCAATACCATTATCTGTGTGAAGACCACAGCGAGTTGTACTGGCTTCATTTTTCCGGCCGGACCATTTACGAGATGCTGGCTGGTTTCAATCAAAGTCAGCCTCTTGTGCTGGCCGTTGGTCTCCGGGAGTCCTGGATCCTGCTGTTTGACCAGATGATTCATGAACTGCAAATGAAGCGGCCGGCATTTTCTGATCAGGTCAATGCCTGCTTTTTACAGCTGATGGCTGACTTGAAACGCAGCCAGACGCAATATCAGCTGAAGAGCTGCGGACATGAGAATGAGGAGATCGATCAGATCATTCAGATCATGCACCGCCAGTATCAGCGGCCGTGGACACTGGCACAATTAGCACGGAAGGCAAACTTGAGTGTTTTTCATTTCGCTCATAAATTCAAACTGTGTACGGGCCTGACCCCTTTACAGTATCTGACCCGGATCCGCATCCATACCGCGATGGATCTTCTGGCGAGCACCTTATCGTCAGTCAAAGAGATCGCTCATCTGGCGGGCTTTGCCAACCCCCTGTATTTCAGTCGGGTTTTTCGCCGCGAAACCGGCAAGTCACCCAGTGGCTATCGACGGGAAATTCGAGGCTGAAGGGAATCAAACGGCCAGCCGCGATGGAAACGACGGCACAGCGGCAGACAGCAAGATCGTATATGCCATCAGCAAGAAATTACATTTACTGAACCATAACCCCACAAGATAATGAATATGGATTGATTCGCGTTTACCGGAAACCACAGCCGGTCGACGAGATTCAGGTCATGTGTATTCAGTAAAATACAAGGGAGGATTTACATGGGAACTTTATGCCAATCAGCTGAACTGATGCAGGACGCCCGCCGCAGAGGCTATGCGGTGCCGGCCTACGACACGTTCAACTATGAGACGACCCGTATGGTGTTCAACGCGGCTGAAGCGGCCAGAACCCCGGTGATCATCATGTATTACGCCGACTACTATATGCCGATGCAGACCTTTGCCGATATGGTTAAGGACCTCGGGCGCCGCTCAGCGGTGCCGTTCGCTCTGCATCTGGATCACAGTCCCGATTTTGATACCTGCCTGCAGGCGATCAAGACCGGTTTCACTTCGGTCATGATCGATGCCTCAAAACTCCCGTTTGAAGACAATATCAAAGCGACACGTGAAGTCGTACGGGCCGCGCACGCGATGGGAATCGATGTTGAAGGTGAGCTCGGCATGGTCGGCCGCGAAGAAGCGGTCAACCGTGGTCTGTTCACCCAGCCGGAAGAAGCGGCCCGGTTTGTTGAGGCGACCGGTATTGATACGCTGGCGGTTGCCATCGGCAACAGCCACGGTGTCTATATTGACGAGCCGGAGCTGGATATCCCGCTGCTTCAGTCGATTCATGAAGCGACAGACGCTCCCCTGGTGCTGCATGGAACCTCAATGATCCCGGTCGATCAGCTCAAAGAAGCCGTCCGGCACGGCATCACGAAAACCAATATCGCGACGGAATACCTGATGGAATACGCGAATGTGATGGTGAATCTGTGCCAGGACAAACCGCGCACGATCATGCAGCTGCTGCATGGTGCCCATCAGCCGGTCACCGATTTCATCGCCGCCAAGATGGCGATCCTCAATCCTGATCAGATCGCGATTTTCTGACACAACAACATGACGAAAGGCAGGACATCCGCTATGCCCCGCGCAATCGCTTTATGTACCCCCGTCAGTGACTATCTTGTTCACATCGATAAAATGCCCCGGCCCGGGCAGAATGCCCGGATGATCGATGATTCCTGGCAGTTTGGTGGCAACGCGGCCACCGCGATTGTCACCGCTGCCCGGCAGGGCCTGTCCGCCGGCATCATCGGCGCCGTCGGTGATGATACCAACGGCCGGGCCCAGCGGATTGATTTTCAGCGACATCAGGTTGAAACCTGTGGCCTGATCGTCCGGCCGGGCATGGCGACCCCGTATGTCATCAGCCTGTCCGACGACGCGACGCACAGCCGTTCTTTTCTTGGTGCGCAGCGGCCTTTTGAGCCGATCCGGCCGGAAGAGATTGATCTGAATTACCTGAAAACCGCGCAGTACCTTCTGCTGGACAGTCCGACTGAAGCCTCCCGCATGGCCGCGGCGCTCATTCGCGGGCAGGGCGGTGAGGTCATGTTTGACGCGTCGATGCATTCACCGCAGCAGGAATCGATGCTCGAATACGCGACGATCTACATCACATCGGAGTACTACTGGGAAACCCGTTATCAGCGGGCCGATGTCTTCGAATGCTGTCGCGACATGATGGCACATGGTCCGCATACGGTCATCTTCACTCTGGGTGAGCAGGGCTGTGCCGGGATCGGGCCGGATGGACCCTTTCAACTGCCGGCGTTTCCTGTTGATCGGGTGATCGATACCACCGGATGCGGTGATACATTCCATGGTGCTTATATTGTCGGGATGGAGCGGGGACTGTCCCCGGTCGAATGTGCCCGCTGGGCCAGTGCTTCATCCGCGATCAAATGCACCGCGATCGGCGGCCGGGCTGCTCAGCCGACTGCCGCTGAGGTTGAGGCTTTTCTGGCCACCGGCCGGATTGAGCTTAATGATCTGCCGGAGCGGCTCGCCTATTACCGGCAGCTGCACAGTGAAGAACAAGAACCAGACAGCAGCGGCCTTGACAGCAGTACCTGCTGAGCCGCATCAGAAAGGAAGGTTTTATATGTACGATTATCGTAAAATCACCGTCGGTATTGCCCCGACACGTCGTGATTTTTTCCCATCGCCGGTCAATGCCCGGGCGAACAAAGGCCCGATCATGGCCCGGCTGCGGGAATTACTGGAACAGATGGGCGATGTTGAGATAGTCGATATCGATTCGATCAATGAGGAAGGACTGCTGGTCGAAACCAGTGATGTTCCGGCGGTTGTCCGTCTGTTCCGCGAACGCGGTGTCGATGCGCTGATTCTGCCTCATACCAATTTCGGACAGGAAGAACCGATCGGCAAACTGGCGAAAGCCCTTGGGGTGCCGACCCTGCTCTGGGGTCCGCGGGATGAACGCCCACCGGCTGACGCGCCCAATCGCCAGGCCGACATTCAATGTGGCTTGTTTGCGTCAAGCCGGGCTTTGCAGCGCTATGGCGTTCCCTTCACTTATATTGAAAATTGCCATCTGGACGCGCCGGTACTGGCCGAAGAGCTGGACCGGTTCATCCGCGCCGCCTCAGTCGTCAAGGCCTTCCGCAGCCTGCGTGTACTCCAGCTGTCGACCCGGCCGCGCCAGTTTCTCAGCGTCAAGGTCAATGAGAGTGAACTGATGGAAAAATTCGGCATCGAGGTGATCCCAGTCGAATCCGCGGAGATCATTCGTCAGGTCAAACAGGTCCTTGAGAACGATCCGGCACGCATTGATCAGCTATTGGAGGAGTGGCGCCAAACCTTCCGCTTTGAGCAGATGAAGGATGAGGCGATCCGCAATATGGCCGCGCTGGAGCTGGCGATTGTTGATCTGGCCACCAAGTATGAGTGCGGTGTGGTGTCCGGCGAATGCTGGCAGCTGTTCCAGGCTAATTTCGGCATCCGTCCCTGCTTTGTCTGGGGCGACCTGGGCGACCGCGGGCTGCCGACGGCCTGTGAGAACGATATCCACGGCGCGATCTCCCAGGCGCTGATGCTGGCCGCGACCCGCGGACGCACCATGCCTTTCCTGGCCGATCTGACCATCCGCCATCCGGATAATGATAACGCGGAGCTGCTCTGGCACTGCGGTCCGTTCCCTTCATCACTGGCGAAAGAAGGGGCCGATAAAGCGATTATCGGCTGTCATGGCGCCTGGGAAATCAAGGGCGGCGACATCACGCTCTGTCGATTTGACGCGGCGAACGGACAGTATATGCTGTTTGCGGATGAATGCCGCGGAACCGACGGTCCGCCGACCGATGGCAATTATGTCTGGGTCGAGACGGATGACTGGGTCCGCTGGGAAAAGAAACTGATCTATGGGCCCTATATCCACCATATCATCGGTGCCCATGGCCACTATCGCGGGGTATTCGAAGAGGCGTGCCGCTATATGGACGTGACGCACGACCATCCCTGAGCGTATCGTCAGTCCCTGAAAGCCCATGATCATCAGGATGTAACACAAACCCCCTGCCGGCACGTCAGCCGGCAGGGGGTTTTGTTTGTGAAGCTGTCAGGTCTGCCGCTCCTTTCAGATTGGCAGACCGACAGCATCCCTGCGGACAAAGAGAGGAATAACGTCGAGCGGAGCGTGAGCGGTTACCCACTGTCCGCCATCATGCAATTGACCGGTCGAGGATTCGCGCCAGGTCTCGCCGGCCGGCAGATAAACCGACCGTGTGGCCACACCGGCTTCATAGACCGGGGCGACCAGTATATCCGGCCCGAACATATAGGTCTCATCAATATCCCAGGCCGCCGGATCATCCGGGAATTCATAGAACAGCGGCCGCATGACCGGCGTTCCCTTTTCATGCGCGGCCTTCATCAGATCGTGAATGTACGGTTTGAGCGACTCACGCAGAAACAGATATTTCTTGAGGATTTCGTAATTGTCATCACCGAACGACCAGACTTCGTTTTCCGCGCCTGTTCCGAACTGTTCCACTCCGTTGCGGTAGAGCGGCTCTGGATCTTTGTACGGCAGGCGGTCGCCGTGCAGCCGCATGACCGGTTGGAAACAGCCCCAGGCGAACCAGCGGACCAGCAGTTCACGGAAGTCATCATGGGCAGGGAAGCCAGCCAGAAAACTGCCGATATCGGTGGTCCACCAGGGCAGGCCGGCCATGCCGGCATTAATGCCGGCTGTGATCTGCTGGCGCATCGATTTGAAGGATGAGTGGATATCGCCGCTCCAGACCAGGGCACCGTAACGCTGGCTGCCGGCCCAGCCGCAGCGGATCAGGCACATGATATCCTGTTCCCCCTCAGCTGCCAGGCCGTCGTAGAAGGCCTTGGCGAAATAGAGGGGATAACTGTTGCTGTTCTGCAGCGCCGGACCCATGTGATAATGCAGGTTGTCGATATGCTGGTTGTTGTAGATCGGTTCCGCGCTGTCGAGCCAGAACAGCTTGATGCCCTTGTCATAGTAGTTTTTCTTGCAGATCCGCCAGATGAAATCACGGGCACCCGGGTTCAGCGCGTCCCAGAGGGTCACATCGCCCATGAACAGGCTGGTCAGTAGGCCACCGCGGTCATTGCGGATCAGATAGCCGTTCTCGGCCAGTTCAGGGAAATTCTTGCTGCGGACATCCACCGTCGGCCAGACGGAGACTACCAGATTGACACCGGCCGCGTTCAGTTCCTCGACCATGGCCTCCGGATCCGGCCAGTCGATCGAATCGAACTCCCAGTCACCCTGCATGGTCCAGTGGAAAAAGTCGATGACAATCGCATCGAGCGGCAGGCCGCGCCGTTTGTGTTCCCGCACGACACCGAGCAGCTCATCCTGTGTCCGGTAGCGCAGCTTGCACTGCCAGAAGCCCATCAGGTCATCCCGCATCATCGGGACGGTGCCGGTCACCCCGGCATAGGCTTCTTCAATCTCAGCCGGTGTATCGCCGGCGCAGATCCAGTAGTCGATCTGGCGGGTGGAGCGGGCGGTCCAGCGGGTGACATTGCGGGCGAAGGTCACATCGCCGACAGCGGGGTTATTCCAGAGAAAACCGTAGCCGCGGCTGGAAACCAGAAATGGTGAGGAGATCTGGCTGTTTCGCTGCGCCAGTTCCAGTTTCGCGCCTTTGAGGTTCAGCCGGTCCTCCTGATACTGGCCCATGCCGTAGAGTTTTTCGTTGTCATAGGCTTCAAACGACATGATCAGGCGGTAGTCATCCGTGCCTGAATGCGGCAGCAGATGGCGCGCTTTCATCGCCAGCGGCACACTGTATTCGGACAGATCGCTGCGGTTGCGTACATATTCACGCAGCAGCTCCTCGCCGCGCTGATTGCGAAAGGAGATGTAGCCATGGCGGTCGACAAACGCCGTCAGCCGGCCGTTGGTAATCGCCGCGGCGTTTTCTTCCTCGACCAGCGGCGCGTCCTCGCCCGGATTGCCGGCGGATGCCAGTTGTTTCTTATTGGACGGTTTCGTCTTGACCCGGCGAACCTCCGCCTGTGCGTCGGTTGGCTGCGGCAGCAGGGCCCAATCCTGATCGGTATCCAGATTCGCGTTGCGGGTAACCCGGACACGAAGTCCGTCCTTACCCCAGGGCTGAATCAGAATCTGTTCATCACCCTGGCGGCGCAGCAGCTGTTGATTGCTGATATCAAAAATTGCCATGATGCAATTGCCTCCTTTATAACGGCAGTTCGGCGCCTTCGCGGACGAACAAGGGAATCGTTTCGATCGGGGTAGCGGCGATCACCGTCTGGCCGCCGCTGATGACCTTGCCGGTCGCGACCTCGCGCCAGCGGCAGCCTGCCGGCAGAACAACCGGACGGCTTGTCTGACCGGCTTCGAACACCGGTGCGACGAGCAGGTCAGGACCGAACATATATTGATCTTCAGCCTCCCAGCAGGCGGGATCGTCCGGGAACTGATAGAACATCGTCCGCATCGCCGGGCTGCCATTTTCATGGGCTTCCTGCATGATCTGGTGGATATACGGTTTGAGGGCTTCCCTGATCTGCAGATAGTGCTTGAGGATCTCATAGTTGTCATCGCCGAATGACCAGACCTCATTGTCCGCGCCGCTGCCGAAGCGTTTGATCTGGCCATAGTATTCAACCGGTGGATCCTGATAGGGCAGGCGGTCGCCATGCAGACGCATGACCGGCAGGAACGTGCCCCACTGGAACCAGCGGACG
>RZZF01000337.1 GCA_009929975.1 Clostridia bacterium | reverse complement strand
TAGAGAGACTGTTCACCCCGCCACAGGCGCAGGCCGATGCCGCTGTCCATCCCTGACAGCGCCTGGTCCAGATCACCATTGACCATGCGCAGTGAGCTGTGTTTCGTTTCTTCGCAGAATATTTCAGCGAAGTCGGCACCGGTGGACAGCGCTTCGTGTAATGTCATTTCAATCAGGCTGTTTGATAGCATATCGTTCCTTTCCTTGCGGATCACAGATCAACGGCCGCGATCCGGTCATCGAATGTCCAGTCAGCGCATCAGTCGTCCATGCGGTCGAGGACGAGAACCCAGTCTTCGCCCCATCCCTGTGTCGGCGGAACGAACAGCGCTTCCCGTGGCGGAACCACCGTAAACGGCCGATCCATCCGACCATCGCGCGGGTTGAACCATGCCGCCCGGACCGGACGGTCGCCGAGCTGGTCGAGCCGGGCGCGGATCGGCTGTCCGAGTGGTGAATAAATGAAAGCGTAGGCGTCACCGCGTCCGGCGGCCAGGTGGGCCCCGGCAGCCGGATCATCCGCCACCAGATCCGGTGCCGGGTGAAACTCCGCGAAAGGCCGGCTTTCACGCAGGGTGATCAGATGCCGCATCTGGCCCGCCCCGGGATGACGAAGCGCGCTCTGCCAGTCATGTGGCCGGTAGGCTTCCTTTTCACGATTGAAGTACCAGATCGCGTGGTGGCCATAGGTGTGTCCACAAACCCCTTCCATCAGGTTCCACCAGGCATTCTGCCGGACATCCGGCGCTGACCAGAGCACCTGGTAGCCGGCCTTGAAACAGGACGGATGTCCTTCATAGCGCGGTTCACCGTCCATGAACGGTTTGGCCTCCGCGGCCGCCGTTGCCTGAAGCATGGCATAACTGGAAAAACCTTCCAGCGCATGGCCGGACTGGATCATATGAAAGTCAATATAGTCACGGTCGAGCACGTGATCGACAGATGATGAGGCACCGCTGGGATGAAACGTGATCAGATGATCCGGGGCCTCGCGCCGGATGGCCTGTCCCATCGCGTCAATGATCGCGTGATGTTGTTCACTTTCGAGCGGGCGGTCTCCCCCCAGTATCCAGATAATATTCCAGCAGTCCGCATACCGTTTGGCCAGCCAGCCGGCATAAACCCCGGCATTCCCCGCTGTAAAGATTTCCGGACCCCGTCCCCATTTCTGATTGTATTTATCACCCCAGGTCGGCAGCAGGCCGATCATCAGTCCGAGCCCCGCGGCTTTCCGGATGACTGTATCGACATGATCCCAATAATTGTCCGGTCCTCCGATATCGGGCCGGGTCGGATCCCATTGTCCGTTCGTCTGCAGGAGCGGCCGGCGGCCATTGAAGTTTGCTGTGTCAAGACCGCTATACTCGGCCAGGGCAACCGCCTGAATGACATTGAATCCCTGCTCGGCCCGGGTCTGCAGATATAAATCTGTTTCCTCAGGGTTCAAACGGTGAAACAGCTCCCAGGCGGTATCCCCGAGATAAAAAAACGGTTCTCCGTTCTGCCACACAAGGCAGCGGCCATTCTCGTGTACCTTCAGTTTTTTCTCTGTCATGTTCATTCCTCCGCATCAGGACATGTCAAGTGCCTGATTTCATTGCTGATTATCAGTTTAGCATGGACATGGCCACTTGATAAGGCCATAGCATAGTCTGAGCAGGAAATGGGAAAGAAAGAACGGCCTGGCTGCCATAAGCAGTCTTCAGCCGGCATATAAACCGCGAATGACGCGGCGAACCAGATTGAGCGGCAGCCAGCGGCTCAGATGCCAGGTCAGCTGATAGAATCGGCCGGGAATGAACAGGCGCGGTATCCGCCGTCGGGTGATCTGGCGCAGGATCAGGCCGGCCACCTGATCAGCGGACATCCCTTCGCTTTCATCCCGTTCCATGCGCGATAGAGAGCGCCGAAAACGACCGGCATAAGGAGAAGATTCAGTATCAGCCGCATTGGTGACACGGCGGGCTCCGGTAAACCCGGTCTGAGTATCACCGGGAT
>RZZF01000336.1 GCA_009929975.1 Clostridia bacterium | reverse complement strand
GGGACCACCGCCTCATCCATCTGTTTGAAAGCTTCTATCGCTATGGCTATCTGGTCATTGGCGGGGGACAGGTGGTTGTTCCGATGATGCACAGTGAACTGGTTGATGTGAATGCTTATATGACGAATCAGGAATTCCTGACCGGCTTCGGTCTTGTTCAAGGGCTGCCGGGCCCGATGTTCAGTTTCAGCGCGTATGCCGGTGGTATGGCGGCCCGGGGCGGCAGTCCATTGATGCAGATTGCCGGAGCGGCCCTCAGCGGCGTGGCCATTTTCTTGCCGGGCCTTTTGTTGATTTACTTCATTTATCCGGTCTGGGCAGCGCTTAAGCAAATCAAGGGGATCCGGGTTTCGCTCAAAGGAATCACCGCGGTTGCCGGCGGACTGATCACGGTCGCTGCCATCATCTTGATGCAGCGCAGCGGGTTGACGCTGGAAAACTTGATTGTCGTGCTGCTGACGATCCTTCTTCTGCTGTCCAGGAAAATCCCCGCGCCGCTGATTGTTGCGATGACCATCGCTGCAGGTTTTATTATCTAGAGTAGTGCCGGTACTGCCGCAAGGCATCAAAGATCGCTGCCATATTCTCAAGCGGAACTTCATAGTTGAGTTCGACCCGCAGCGATAAGCCGCCCTCGGGCAAATAGAGCGATTCTACGCACTCCGCGACATGGGATTTCAACTGAGACGGTGTCGCGAAAGGGAAGAGCTGACGGTCGAGGTCAAGATCGATCGGAATCTTGCCTTTGCAGACACGAACGAGGTTGTCCAGGCCGTTGGCGCTGAACTGCGGATTGATCATGTGGGCACCGGCTTCATACAGATCCGGCATGATCTCATGGATACAGCCGTCTGAATGCATATAAACATAGCGGCCGCTGGCGCGTGCTTTCCGGAAAAGCTGTTCAAAACAGGGCTTCAGATACTTCCGCCATTTCGCCGCGCCGATGGCCAGCCCATGCTGCATGCCCAGGTCATCACCCAAATAGACGATTTGACCGAGGCTCGGCAAAGCGGCATCCAGTTGAATGAGATTATAGGTCAATACCTTATCGATCAGAATCTGCAGTTCTTCGCTCTCCTCCGCGAAATCAATCATCGCCTCCTCAAAGCCGCGCAGATCCAGCAGACGAAGATACATCAGCCCATGCGGCAGACGGCCGTCACGATTTTCCGGAATTTTCAGCGTTCTGATATCGTGTGAGGTCTTGACAGGGTGGCCGGTGACGATGCTCTCCATACCCTCTTCGAGATTGCTCCAGACACAGCCCCATTCATCGGTAAAACTGCCATAATGATACGTGTCCGGAACCGGGATATGGCCTTCTTCAGGCACAGACTCAATCATATCCGGGTAATCTTTCGCCAGACGTCTCAGTTCTGCCCCTCTGCGGATCCAGGCCGCGGGTAGAAGACTGACCTGAAATGGAATCTCCTCGGGGTAATTATAGGTCATCGCTTTGATCAGGTTATCTGTCTTATTCATAGATCCACCTCGCGTTACGACTGATTTCATCATAACCATTCGCAAGTGGATCGGTCAAATGAAACACGGCAAAAAGACTCGATCCGCCTGTTGATAGCGATCGTGCGTTCTGTCCGTTTCCAGTTAGTTGCCGCATTCAATACTGATCTGATTGAACATTGTGAGGAGGTCGTCAATGCTGACGGCCTCTTTATCCGCTCCGTTTTTTTCATAGACAATCTCACCGCTGTTCATCATGATCAGGCGGCTGCCGTATTCAGCGGCATAGCGCAGGTTATGCGTGACCATCATCGCGGTGAGCTTTTTTTCGCGGATCACCCGGTCTGTCAGATGCATGATCGTTTCTGCTGTATTCGGATCCAGCGCGGCGGTGTGCTCGTCGAGGATGAGAAAATCAACCGGTGTCAGCGTGGACATGATCAAAGCGACCGCCTGGCGCTGGCCGCCGGACAGCAGACCGACCATGATATCCATTTTATTTTCCAAACCGAGACCGAGGATCGACAGTTGATCGCGATAATAATC
>RZZF01000335.1 GCA_009929975.1 Clostridia bacterium | reverse complement strand
GGTGAGGCCGCCGACCTATGGTGAAGGCGTGAAAATGGCCAGTATCGTCATTACGGTGTTTCCCCTGATGGCCGTCTATCCGTTGCTCCAGCGGTATTTTCTCACGGGACTGACGCTGGGCGCCGTCAAGGGTTGACATAGAAAATCGTGTTCTCAAATGTCAGAAACGGCAAGATCCGTTCTGACCATGAAGGAGGGTTGTCTGTGAAGTATGTAAGAAGTATTCTACTGCTCGCGCTGGCGTTTGTGCTGCTGCTGGGAACAGTCGCATGCGGTACAACGGATGTAACATCCGGTTCCGGCACGACGACAACACCGGCGAGTGGAGAAACCACGACCAAAGGAGAAGATGAACCGACAGAAACAACAGAACCAGGTGAGACGGCCTATGAAACAAAAATAACAATTTCTCAAACGGTACTGGACGCGGAAAAAACTGGCAATACTGCGAGAGACCAGTGGTTTAATGAGAAATTCAATGTAGAATGGGAATTCATCCCGGTGACCTGGGGTGACTGGACAGAAAAAGTCCGCGCCATGATCGCCGGCGACGATATGCCGGATCTGCTCTGGTGGGATATGAAGCTGAATCACACGGCTGAGTTCCGCGGCTGGGCTGAAGCCGGCGCGTTCCGCGAGATCCCGGCGGATCTGTCGACGTGGCCGAATCTGGCAGCGAAACGTGAGGCACTGACATCTGATGATGAGATGCTGACTGTCGATAATAAGCTCTACGGCTGGCCGGCTCATCGTAATAATCCTGACTGGATGCAGAATGTCTATTATCCGCTGTTCGCCTATCGCAGAGACTGGGCGAAAGAAGTCGGCATGTATAAGGAAGGCGACGCCTATACATGGGACGAGATCAAGGAAATGATCGATACCGTCAAGGCTGAGGATCCCGGCGGAAACGGTGCCGGCAATACCTTCGGCATCACGTCTGAGGCCTGGGCGTTCCCGGGTGTTTTTATGGAAATTCTCGGCTATGCTGAAGAGCGTACCGGTTATATCAAGACCGATGAAGGCTGGATTCCCCACTTCACGACGGACGCGTTCCGCGAAGAGCTGAAATTCGTTTCTGAGCTGTACCGCGATGGCTATATCTGGAAAGACCAGATGGTTGTCGGCGGTTCAGAAGGCGCGGACAACTTCTTTGCCGGCCGTTCGTTCATGTTCCTGGGCAACAACTCGCCCAGCTGGTTCGGTGGCACAGCGTTCCCGCAGATGGTTGACGGCGGCATTGTCGCGTCAACTGATGATGTCGCTCCGATGATGGCACTCAGCCCGATGGACGACAAGCGGTTCACCCTGACCCAGACGGAAGACTACTGGACCGTGACGCATTTCGCCTATCACGTTGATGACGAGAAAATGGAACGTATTCTTGATATGTGGGATTGGCTGGCATCCGAAGACGGCCGTGCGTTCAGTCTGGCTGGTATTCCCGATGTCGACTATACGCGCAACGCCGACGGCACCATCACGATCCTCTGGGAGAAGAACGCGGATGGCGATTTCATCTCTCCGTATCAGGATACCGGAGGCAACATGTACACCCCGCCGACACTGATCTCCTCTCCGAATGAGACGAGCCGTATGGCCGGATTCGATGCCTTTGACCTGATTCATGAATTCATGCAGACTTCATCTGACTATCATGTCAACGAAGTCAACTGGCCGCTGGCTGTCTTTGGCGGCGAGCAGTACAGCACCTACGGCGCCTTCAGTTCTGAGGTCACCAATAAGATCAAGGAAATCATGGCGGCTTCGGAGGATGTTGATACCCTGCTCGATGCTTATCTGGCGGAAATGGAACCCAAGTGGCGTCCGGTCGCGGATGAGCTCAATGCTCAGCTGCCGTAACCGCACCAACGGATGAAATGAAAGGCCATGGCATATGCTGTGGCCTTTCTCATCACAGCACAAGGAGGATCAGTAATGAAGAAACAGACTGTACTGCCGCGCTGGCGCGGATTCAACCTTCTGGGCGTCTTTGTCATGAGTTCGCCCGGCCATTT
>RZZF01000334.1 GCA_009929975.1 Clostridia bacterium | reverse complement strand
CGAAAGTGTCTGACACCTTTATGTCGCACATGAAAGTGTCTGACACCTTTATTGGCACTCTTATTAAACACCGTAAATGACAGGAGGCTATCCGATGAGCAGTTTGTATACTCGACGCAGTATTCGAAAATATACCGGGGAATTTGTCCATGATGAGCAGCTGATGGAAGCACTCAGAGCCGGGATGCACGCACCGTCGGCCGGCAATCGGCAGCCATGGGCTTTCGTGCTGATCCGCGATCGTCAGAATCTGCAGATCATCGCCGAAACGAACTCCTACAGCAAAATGCTGACCAGCGCGGACGTTGCGATCCTCGTCTGTGCCGACACAATGGAACAAAAGGATGCCGGCTACTATGCGCAGGATTGTTCCGCGGCAACCGAGAACATTTTACTCAGTCTGGATGAACAAGGGCTCGGCGGCGTCTGGCTGGGCATCTACCCAAGCGATGACAAGATGAAGCTTCTGACCCGCTTATGCCGTCTGCCGGATCATATCGTCCCATTCGCGCTGATCTCTGTCGGCCATCCCGCTGAGACACCGTCTGTCCATAACCGATTCAAGCCTGACCGGATTCATCACGATGTCTGGGAACGTCAACTGTAATCTCCCCGGAACCGTTTCATACCGTGAGAACAGCACCACATAATTGATATGGGCGCCAGATAGACACACAACAGATCCACCCACCAGCGATCTCATCACATCAGAAATTAGGTGACCGTCATGAGTACACAGGGACAGCGCGATTTTCGACCACAATTCCACTTCACACCGCCAGCCAACTGGATGAACGATCCAAACGGCATGGTGTTCGAAAACGGGTCCTATCATCTGTTCTATCAGCATGACCCGAACAGTACATTCCCCCAAACGATGCACTGGGGACACGCAATTTCGACCGATCTGCTCACCTGGCAGCATCGTCCGGTGGCGATCGCGCCGGACGAGCTCGGCGTCATTTTCAGCGGCAGCGCTGTCTACGATGAACACAACACATCAGGCCTGGGCACCGTCGGCCAAGCTCCAATCGTCGCGATGTATACAAGCCACGGAGAATGTGAACAGCAAAGTGTCGCCTATAGTTTGGACGGCATCCATTTCACCAAATACGAGCAGAATCCGGTGATCAAGAATCCCGGTATCACCGATTTCCGCGATCCCAAGATGTTCTGGAATCCGGTCCGCGGCTGCTGGAGCCTGGTCCTGGCCGCCAAGGATCGGGTCCATTTCTATGCGTCCGATAATCTGCTCGACTGGCACAAGACCGGCGAGTTCGGTCCCGAGGGCAACCTGGCACCCGGCATCTGGGAATGTCCGGATCTGTTCCCGCTACCGACACGTGATGGTGAAAAATGGTTATTGCTGGTCAGTATGACAACAACGCCTGAACAAGGTCAGATCATTCCGCAGTACTTTATCGGCGATTTTGATGGCAATACTTTCATCAACAGCCAGCCATTTGACGAGGTCGCACGGGTCGATGAAGGCTTCGATCATTATGCCGGTGTGACGTTCCAGAACGCACCGGAGCGAATTTTCCTGGCCTGGGCCAGCAACTGGGGCTATGCCGCGCAGCTGCCGACCGGCGATTATTGCGGGCAGATGTCGCTGGCCCGATCATTGAAGCTGGTCAAGACATCTGATGATGATCTGCGGCTCGGCGGCAAGCCGATCCTGCCGGCCGATCAATCTGAAAGCGAAACAACACCCCGTCATAGTTTCACCGGCGAACAGCCGTTGACCAGCGAAACCTTCCAGCTCAAGTTCACAGCGGACGGACCATCGGAAATCGTATTGAAAAACCAATCAGGGCAGATGCTGAAACTCGGCGTCAACCAACAAAATGAGTTTTATATCGATCGATCAAAAGCCGGTGCGGACGATTTCCATCCGCAGTTTCAGATGGAGTTGTACCAGAGACGATCCTATCCGCGCTTTTTCAACGGATCCTACCAGCTCGATCTGATCTTCGATGTCTCCGTCGTGGATGCATTCATCGACCAAGGGACGCGATCGTATACCG
>RZZF01000333.1 GCA_009929975.1 Clostridia bacterium | reverse complement strand
AGCACTCGAACCCGTAATGATCAAGCAGCAGCAGAATCGATTCCCCTTCAATGAACTCGAAAGAGAAATTCGCGTTATTGGGCAGGCGCTGTTCGGGATGACCGTTCAGGCGGACATGCGGCACTGTCTCCAGCATCTGCCTGATCAGGTAATCACGCAGGCCGGTCAGCCTGAGCCGGTTGGCCTCAAGTTGTCCGGTCGCCAGTTCCAGGGCTTTCGCCATACCGACGATCCCGGCAACGTTTTCAGTACCACCACGGCGATTTTGCTCCTGAGCACCGCCCGACAACAGATTGTCAATTCTGACGCCGCGGCGGATGTAGAGAAACCCGACACCTTTCGGGCCATAGAACTTATGAGCGGAAAACGAGAGCATGTCAGCGCCAAGATCCCGCACATCAATTGGCAGCGCTCCGGCAGCCTGAACCGCGTCTGAATGAAAAAGGACGTTCTGTTCACGACAGATCGCGGCGATTTCGCGGATCGGCTGGATCGTGCCGATTTCATTATTGGCCCACATGATCGTAACCAGAATCGTATCCGGGCGGATCGCGGCTTTGACCGCCGCGGGATCGACCAGACCCTGCCCGTCGACAGGAAGCACCGTCAGCTCGAAGCCCTGCTTTTGCAGATCTTCACAGGCATGCAATACCGCGTGATGCTCAATCGCGCTGGTGATGATGTGCCGGCCCTTGCCGGCCAGACGGGACGCAGCGCCTTTAATGGCCCAGTTGTCGGCTTCCGTTCCGCAGGCGGTAAAGAAGATCTCACGCGGATCCGCGTTGATCAGTGAGGCAATCCGGCCGCGCGCGTCCTGCAGCACGGCGGCGGACTCACGGCCCCGCTGGTAAAATGATGAGGGATTGCCGTAAAACTGGCTGAAATAAGGGATCATCGCTTCAACGACCGCCGGATGGACCGGTGTCGTCGCGGCGTGGTCCAGATAAACGCGCTGACGGTTGCTCATGGTGTCGACTCCTGTTCTTACAATTTATATACACAACTTAATGTATGCTTCCTGGCCATGCTCCGTGGTAACACGGGTTACTGAGCCCGTCATATCCTACTAATTCGCTATGATTTACAAACATTCAATCGTTCTATTTGTAGAGATCAGACAGACGGGCTGACCGATGGCAGCGTTGATCCGGCATGTGGCATGACGATGACGCGGGCATCCGGTCCAAGGTGCTCAAGCGCGTCGTCAATCGCGGTCTGCAGATCTTGGACCGGCCGCATTCCTGTCTGCTTCGCCAGCGTATCAGGCAGATCAGAATAAAGCCAGACATCCGCGTTTTCCAGTACCATGGCGATCGCAGCCGCTTTATGTCCGCCCAATTCGAATTCGCGATGGATCCGTGAGATCAGATCGGACGGCTGGCTGGTGGATTCCAGCCAGCGGGCGAACACCGCTTCGCCATAGCCTTCGCGGCATTGTCCGGCCAGGATGATGATCCCACCTGGACGAACGGCATATTTGGCGTTATCGAGCGCTTTTTGTGTCTGGTACAGATTGATGTCCTTAGGCAGCCCTCCAGGGGTCGCGATCACCAGATCCGCCAACCGCGGAATCTCGATCCGGTACAACTGGTCAAGGCAGCGGCAGCCGGCCCGATGGGCCAGGCGATGGTCACCGGCAAACGCGCCGACGATCCGTTTCTGCTCATCGAGTACCACATTGACAATGAATGGGCAGGGACAAAGATCAAGGGCGGCTTCCAGATCAAGTCTGAGCCGGTTGTCGTCAATCGCGCCGGCCCGTGACGACGTTTCCACCATCCGGCTGTGATTGGCCTGAATCGCTGCCCGATCGGAAACACCGGGCATCAGGGCCTTGGCGCCACCGCTGTAGCCGGCGAAATAATGGAACTCAATATTGCCGGTCAGAATCCGGTGGTCCGCCTGCGCGGCACGCCGGGTGATATTCACCGGAGTGCCCAGCGGGGTCGAACCGAAGTTGATGATATCCGCGGGATCGCTGTCAAAGCAGCGGATGCGCTGATAGACCACCGAGCCGACCAGCCGTTCCTGTTC
>RZZF01000332.1 GCA_009929975.1 Clostridia bacterium | reverse complement strand
GAATATCGGTGTTTGCCTCTGTGTCGGCTGCTGGCTGGAGGGCGGCGAAGAGATGGGCTGCTCACCGGAGGAATTCATCCGGTATCTCGGCAAGGAGAAAAAACTCTTCAAGCTGCATGTCCGCAATGTCACCGCGCCGCTGTCCGCACCTGGCGGGTTCAATGAGACTTTCCCGGATGCCGGCTACTATAACCTGGTCAATGTTTTGAAGACACTGGATGAAATTAATTTTGACGGGGTGATCATGAACGATCATCTGATCGATATGGTTGGCGGACATTATACCTGTGAAGCCTATTTCACCGCGTATCTGAAGGGCGCGGTGGATGCCGTTCAGAACGACCGCGGCCAGAAATAGAGAGCTGGACGCCAGCCAGGTCGACAACGTCAGGTCGCATAATGATGGAGGAATGACCATGAAGATAGAGTTTGATGCCGTACGGCAGATCTTTAAACTGGATACAGCCCATTCGTCCTACCTGATTGCTCTGGTGGATGATGAGAAACTCGTCGGCCACCTCTATTACGGACAGCGTCTGCCGGACAACGGTGTTGATGATCTGATGCGGATTGATGAAGCCCCGTTTGTACCGTCGGTCAACAACCGCGACCGGGTTCCCATCATGGATTCGTTTCCTTTTGAGTATCCGGCTTATGGCCTGGGTGATTACCGCGAAACCTGTCTGCAGGTGACGGAAGCCAATGGCATGACAGCCAGCGGTCTGGTCTATCGCTCGCATCGGATTCATACCGGTAAGCCAGCGCTGGATGGTCTGCCTTCGACATTCGCGTCGGATGATGACGCGATGACACTTGAGCTTGTCTGTGAAGATCCTGTGCTTAAACTTGAGGTTACGCTGTATTACTCAGTGTTTCGCGGAATTGACGCGATTGCCCGCAGCGTGCGGCTGGTCAATCAGGGGGATCAGCGTCTGACGCTGAATAAAGTCCTCTCGGCGAGTCTGGAATTGGATGAAAGAGACTTTGATCTTATTACATTGCATGGGTCATGGTCCAGAGAACGCCATATTCAGCGTCTGCCGGTCGGTCGTGGCCGTCAGGGCGTCGCATCCACCCGAGGTGAGCCCGGTCATCAGGAGCATCCGTTTCTCGCGATCTCTGAAAAGGGGGCTGACCAGGATCACGGCGATGTCTACGCCATGCATTTTGTCTACTCCGGCAATTTCACTGCCCAGGTCATGCGCAGCCAGTTTGATACAGTCCGCGCGGTCATGGGCATCCATCCGGATGGGTTTGCCTGGCAGCTGGAGCCCGGTGGCGTGTTTACGGCTCCGGAAACCATCCTGGTATACTCCTCAGCCGGACTGGGCGGGATGACCCGTACCTTGCATGACTTATACCGCTGGCATCTGATCCGGGGGCCCTGGCGAGACCGTAAACGACCGATTCTGATCAATAACTGGGAAGCGACTTATTTTGATTTTGATACGGATAAGCTGATTAACATCGCCAGAGAAGCGGCGAGGACCGGCATTGAGATGCTGGTCATGGATGACGGATGGTTTGGCGACCGCAAGGATGACAATCGTGCGCTGGGCGACTGGACGGTCAATGAGAATAAGCTGCGCGGCGGCCTTCGCTATCTGGTCGAGCAGGTCAACGCGCTGGGACTGGCGTTCGGCATCTGGTTTGAACCGGAGATGATTTCGCCGGATTCCGATCTTTACCGGGCACATCCGGACTGGGCGATTCAGATTCCGGGACGGACCGCGACACTGTGCCGTCATCAGTATGTGCTCGACCTGACCCGGCCGGAGGTTCGCGACCATGTCTTTGAGCAGGTTTCATCCATTCTAAAAAGCGCCAATATCGCTTATGTCAAATGGGACATGAACCGGCCGCTTTCGGATATCGGTAGCGCCGGACTGCCGGCAGATCGACAGGGTGAGCTGATGCACCGCTATGTTCTGGCGGTGTATGAACTGCAGGAACGCCTGCTGCGGGAGTTCCCGGATCTGCTGCTGGAAAACTGTTCCGGCGGCGGCGCCCGCTTTGATCCCGGTATGCTGTACTAC
>RZZF01000046.1 GCA_009929975.1 Clostridia bacterium | reverse complement strand
ATATGCATCTGATGCTTGAATATACGACCAGGGCCATTGTTATCTCTGACGCCATCAAACTGGCGGACGACACACCGGCCAATGTCCTGACAGATGACCACCTGATTGAGGCGGCCAGCTTGAAACGTACCTCACTGTATGATCTGGCGGTGCGCTGCGGCCTGGATGATCCAAGGGGTTTCGTTCAGCGCTTCATCTACTATGATCGGCAGGTGCGCGCATGAGCCAGATGATGCTGTCCTATATCGATCGTCCCTCGCCGGTCCATCGCCTGAGCGGCGCGACCAAATTCATCATATTCTTTCTCTGGGCGATTCTGGCCATGACCACTTTCGACGCGAGAATCCTGCTGGTCATGTCGCTGTTCGGCATCACGGCGTTTATTATCTCCGGAACGAAGATCGCGGAGGTCTCCTTCATCTTCAAACTGCTGCTGGTCTTCATGGCCATCAATCTGCTCGGGATCTATGCATTCGCACCGGAACAGGGTGTGGAAATTTACGGGTCGCGCCATGTCATCTGGGACGGGATCGGCCGCTATACCCTGACCTGGGAGCAGCTTTATTATGAGACCAATGTCTTCCTCAAATACGTGGTGGTCGTCCCGGTTGCCATCCTGCTGATGGTCACCACCCATCCCAGTGAGTTCGCGTCGTCGCTGAACCGGATCGGCGTCAATTACTCCATCGCCTACGCGATCAGCCTGACCCTGCGCTATATTCCGGATGTCCAGCGGGATTATCAGGATATTTCCAGAGCACAGCAGGCGCGGGGCATCGAATTGTCAAAAAAAGTGTCTCTGTATAAACGCTTGAAGGGCGCTGTCGCGATCCTGATGCCGCTGATCTTTTCCTCTCTGGAACGGATTGATACGATCAGCCACGCGATGGAGCTGCGCAGTTTCGGTAAGAAAAAGCGTCGGACATGGTATTCCGGCAAGCCGTTCACCCGCAGGGACGCGGTCGTTCTGGTCGTGACGCTGCTTCTGTTCGCGCTGGGACTGTATCTCACATTTCGCAGCGGGACACGCTTCCACAATCCGTTTACCTGACATCCGGAAAAAAGACGATGGACAGTTGATCATGTATCAATTCGTTCATAATTCATATTGATATACGGGAGGTTTCCTGCAGCTGCAAGTCACACATTGACATCTTTCATTGTACTCCGTATAATTCGCTCTCATCAGGGCCTTCTTCTCATCTTCACACTTGACGAAATAAGGCCCGAACGGCACCCGACCACATATACAGGAGGTAACAACCTATGCGTAAACATCGATTCCGTATTCTCGCTCTCGTGCTCGCTCTGGGCATGTTGGTTCTGGCCGGTTGCGACGCAGCCGAGGCCAAAGATACGATTAAAATCGGCGGCATCGGGCCGCTGACCGGCGGCGCGGCCGTCTATGGCAATTCTGTCGCCAATGGCGCCAAGATCGCCCTGGAAGAAGTCAACGCGCTCGGCGGCCTGCAATTCGAACTGAATTTTCAGGATGATGAACATGATGCTGAAAAGTCAGTCAACGCGTACAATACGCTGAAAGACTGGGGCATGCAGGTACTGGTCGGAACGGTCACCACGACTCCGGGTATCGCTGTCGCTGCCGAGTCCTACAAGGACCGCATCTTCACATTGACACCTTCCGCGTCCTCTCCTTCCGTCATCGAAGGCAAAGACAATATTTTCCAGATGTGCTTCTCTGATCCGAACCAGGGAATCGCGTCCGCCCAGTATATCGCGGATAACGCGCTGGGCAGCAAGATCGCCATTATCTATAATAATGCCGATGCCTACTCGACCGGCATCTATGAAAAATTCCTCAGTGAAGCCAATGCCAAGGGGATGGAAATCGTCAGCACCACCACCTTCACTGACGATACCGCCAATGACTTCAATGTCCAGCTGACCGACGCGAAGAACGCCGGTGCCGATCTGATTTTCCTGCCGATCTACTATCAGCCGGCATCACTGATCATGACTCAGGCTGACGCCATGGGCTACACTCCGAAACTGTTCGGCGTTGATGGCATGGACGGTATTCTGACCATGGAAAACTTCAATACGGAACTGGCTGAGGGTGTCATGCTGCTGACCCCGTTCGCCGCGGACGCGACCGATGAGCGCACCGTCGCGTTTGTCAACAAGTACAAGGAAGAATATGACGAGATTCCCAACCAGTTCGCCGCCGACGGCTATGACTGTGTCTACGCGGTTTATGAAGCCTGCACCAAGGCAGGAATCACATCTGATATGGACGCCAAAGCCATCAACGACAAGCTGATCGCCACATTCACCGCCAGCGATTTCAGCATCGACGGCCTGACCGGTGAAAACATGACCTGGGCCGCGACCGGTGAAGTCGCCAAAGCACCGAAGGGCATGGTCATCGAAGATGGAGTCTATGTCGGCATGCAGGGTGGCAATTGAGCTCAAAGCTCTCGCTCTCTTGACCATTGACTGATATTATAAGAGGGCAGCCGTTTCACGCGGTGCCCTCTTATTTTCATTTTGACAGTCACGACAGCTTCATCATTGAGGTATCATATGACATTTCTTTCTTATCTGATCAGCGGCTTAAGCCTGGGCAGCATCTACGCGATCATCGCACTGGGTTATACCATGGTATACGGGATCGCCAAAATGCTCAATTTCGCGCATGGCGATGTCATCATGGTGGGCGGTTATATGTCCTTTGTCGCGACCGCGCATCTCGGCTGGCCGCCGCTGGCATCAATCCTGCTGGCCGTGGTGGTCTGCACCCTGCTCGGTGTCACGATCGAGCAGCTGGCCTACAAACCTCTGCGGGCCGCCCCCTCACTGGCGGTTCTGATCACGGCGATCGGGGTCAGCTACTTTCTGCAGAACGCGGCGCAGCTGATCTGGTCATCCAATCCCAAGAGCTTCACCTCCGTTGTCCAGCTGCCTTCGCTGAAACTGTTTGACGGCCAGCTGACGATCTCCAGTGTCGCCATCGTCACCATTGCCGCCTGCATCCTCATTATTATCGCCCTGACCTTCATCATCAGCAAAACCAAGATTGGTAAGGCGATGCGGGCGGTGTCAGAAGACAAAGAAGCCGCCCAGCTGATGGGGATCAATGTGAATCAGACCATTTCGGTCACCTTCGCCATCGGCAGCGCACTGGCCGCGATCGCCGGTGTCCTGCTCAGCTCAGCTTATCCCCTCCTGATGCCGACATCCGGCGCGATGCCCGGTATCAAGGCATTTACAGCCGCTGTTTTCGGCGGCATCGGTTCCATACCAGGAGCGTTCTGGGGCGGACTGCTGCTCGGCCTGATTGAAATTTTCGGCAAGGCTTATATATCCACCCAATTGTCCGACGCGATCGTATTCTCAATGCTCATTCTTGTTCTTCTGGTCAAGCCGACCGGACTGATGGGCAAGAAAATTCACGAGAAAGTGTAGGTGACGCGTATGAATCTGAAAAAATTCGGTACAAAAACAACCCGCAGCCACGCGATCACCTACGGACTCGTCGTTCTCGCTTTCATTTTCGTTCAGATCCTCGACGGTACAGGAACATTGACCAGTTCGCTGCGTGGCCAGCTGGTCCCGATCTGCGCCTATGTCGTGATGGCGATTTCTCTCAATCTGACCGTCGGCATTCTCGGCGAGCTCAGTCTCGGCCACGCCGGCTTCATGAGCCTCGGCGCGTTCAGCGGGGTCATTATCTCCATCGCGCTGCAGGAACGAGTCGCTTCGGAACCGCTCCGCCTGCTGGCCGCGCTTCTGATCGGCGCTGTGATCGCCGGCATCTTCGGTTTTGTTGTCGGTGTTCCGGCCCTGCGTCTGCGCGGCGACTATCTGGCGATTGTCACCCTGGCATTCGGTGAGATCATCAAGAATGTCATCAACACACTGCATGTCGGCATCGGCCCAAACGGACTTCGCGTCAGCATGACCGACCAGGCCGCACTGAATCTCGGCGAGGAAGGTACGGTCATCATCCAAGGCCCGATGGGCGCTGTCGGAATCAGCAAACTGGCGACTTTCACAGCCGGATTCATCCTCATCCTGGTCACGCTGTTTATTGTTCTCAACCTGATTTACAGCCGCAGCGGGAGAGCGATCATGGCCGTCCGTGATAACCGGATCGCCGCCGAATCCGTCGGCATCAGCATTACGCGCTACAAGCTGACCGCGTTCATTATCTCCGCCGCGCTGGCCGGGGCGGCCGGTGCGCTGTATGCCCTGAACTACTCGACGGTCGTTGCCCGCAAATTTGACTTCAATACATCGATTCTTGTTCTGGTGTTTGTCGTTCTGGGCGGTATCGGCAATATCCGCGGGTCGATCATCGCGGCCATCGTCCTGACCATCCTGCCCGAACTGCTGCGCGCCTTCAACGACTATCGCATGCTGATCTATGCGGTGATCCTGATTCTTGTCATGCTGACATCGAATAATGACCAGCTCAGGCATCTGCTTGGAAGGATCACCGGTGTTGTCCGACACGGCAGCAAAAAACGACCAAACGGAGAGGGGGCAACTCATGTCTAGTACCAGCAAAATGGTCCCTGTTCCCAGCCAGGCGATCATCCCGGAACGGGATCTGGCGTCCACACCGATTCTCGAAGTCAGTCATCTGGGAATTAATTTCGGCGGCCTCAATGCGGTTGAGAATTTCAGCATCATCGTCGGCCGGACGGAGATCGCCGGCCTGATCGGCCCTAACGGTGCCGGCAAGACGACGGTCTTCAACCTCCTGACCAAGGTATACCAGCCGACACGCGGCGCGATTCTGCTCGACGGCAACGACACAGCCGGTATGAATACCATTCAGATCAATCAGGCCGGAATCGCCAGGACCTTCCAGAATATTCGCCTGTTTCAATCCCTCAGTGTTGAGGATAATGTAAAAATCGGCCTGCATAATCAAGTCAGATATAATACACTGACCGGCATCCTGCGTCTGCCCGGCTACTGGAAAGCGGAACGACAGGCTCATGAGCAGGCCATGGAGCTGCTTTCAATTTTCGATATGCAGCATATGGCCCGGTACAAAGCCGGCTCACTGCCCTATGGCGCACAGCGGCGGCTGGAAATTGTCAGAGCGCTGGCCACCCGGCCTTCACTGCTGCTGCTGGACGAACCGGCGGCCGGAATGAATCCTTCCGAAACGGAAGCGCTGATGGCCAATATCATCAAGATCCGTGACACGTTCCAGATCGCCATCATGCTGATTGAACATGATATGCGGCTGGTCATGGGCATCTGCGAGGGCATCGCGGTCCTCAATTACGGCAAGATCATCGCCAAAGGAACACCTGAGGAAATTCAGGCCAATCCGGCCGTCATCGAGGCCTATCTGGGTCAGAAAAAGGAAGCGTGAATCATGCTGAGTGTCAATGATATCCATGTCTACTATGGCAGCATCCATGCCATCAAAGGCGTCTCTTTTACCATCAACCGGGGAGAGATCGTCACCTTGATCGGCGCTAATGGGGCCGGCAAATCAACGATATTGAAAACTGTCTCCGGCATTCTCAAACCAAAAACAGGAACCATCTCGTTTCAGGACCGGAGTCTGCTTGGCGTGCCGCCCCATAAAATTGTCGCCGGCGGGCTGGCCCAGTGTCCGGAAGGCCGACGTATTTTCCAGCAGCTGACCGTCGCTGACAATCTGGAAATGGGGGCCTATACACGGCCTGGAAATGAACTGGCTGACAGCCTGGCCGATGTCTACGACCGCTTTCCGCGGCTCAAGGAACGACGCGGCCAGATGGCCGGCACCCTGTCCGGCGGTGAACAGCAGATGCTGGCGATGGGGCGGGCACTGATGTCACGTCCCACGCTCTTCATGCTCGATGAACCTTCCATGGGCCTGGCACCGCTGCTCGTTCAGCAGATCTTCGAAATCATCAAGGAACTCAATGACAGCGGCACAACGATTCTGCTGGTCGAACAGAACGCGCAGATGGCGCTGTCGATCGCGCATCGTGGCTATGTACTGGAAACCGGCCGCATCGTCATGAACGCGTCGGCTCATGAACTGCTGCACGACGATATGGTGCGCATGGCCTATCTCGGCGGGATCTGACCTGCGTCAGACGAGTGCGGTCAGCAGCATGTAGACCGCCGTCCCAAGGCCGATCGAGAGCAGATTATTGCGTTTCCAGATATGCAGTCCGATCACGAGGCCGACACAGACAAGCTGGTTGAGGCTGCCATGCAGATCATGAATTCCGATGCTTTTAAGGCAAAAGACGACCAGAACCGCGATGACAGCCGGCGGCAGCAGTTTGTTCAGATCGGTCAGCAGGATTGACGGTCGATCCTGTCGACGAAACAGCCAGAACGGCAGGACACGCGTCAGGAATGTCAATCCGGTGATCACGCCGATCACCAGCAGGGTCTCCCATCCGTTCATACGCCATCACCTTCGATTTTGTGTTCCGGCTGGCGTGAGAGAACCGGACGCAGAAGCATCAGGAGCGCGGCCGCCAGGATCAGGGCCGGCAGGACAAAACGGTCCGCACCGAAGATCAGCCGGGTACTGATACCGCTCAACAGACCGATCAGGATGGACCATCGCCCCGGCAGACGGGCTGACATCCACTGCTCAACCAGAAGAACCGTAAACAAAGCGGTCATGGCAAAATCGATCCCCGTGAAATCGAATCGGGCCAATTCACCGAACGCCGCGCCCAGTGTCGCTCCGGTGACCCAGTACACCTGATTGAACAGCGCCATACGGAAAAATACTTTTTGCCGGTCAAGCGGGTCAGGGATCTGAACAGAACAGAGCAAGGCATACGTTTCATCGGTCAGTGAAAAAATCATGTAGATATAACGGCGGCCCATCGCCCTGAACGTTTGAATAAAAGGCAGGCCGTAAAAAATATGGCGGCTGTTGATCGAAAGCGTCATCAGGGCGATCGTCGGCAGACTGAGCCCGGCCGTCAGGATGCCGACCAGGACAAACTGCATTGAGCCGGCGTAGATCAGCGCGCTGCTCAGAAACGCCCAGCCGGCATGATAACCGGCATGCTGCAGCATCAGGCCGAAGGCCATACCGAGAAAACCGTAGCCGGCCATGACCGGTAAAGTCTGCCGCACGGCAAATGTTGTTTCAGGTTGAAGCCGCAGGATCAAACACCTCTCATCTCCATGATTCAATACTGGTATTTTACCTGATTCAGCCGTTCTGTCATTCATCTCATTTGACCGCAGGCAGGGTCGTTCGATTTCATTCCGAATGCAGAACGCATCTTGTGCTATCGCCCGCACGATATAATTGTTATAATCCAACCAACAGATGAACACCGGCCATCATATTCCGTCACAAAACGCGAAACGGAGGAATCCCATGGCACAAGCAACCTTTACCCGTCTGAGACGATTCAACCGGATCATGGGCGCGCTGCACCTTGTTCAGGGCATCGCCATGCTGTTTCTGGCCACGACGGTGATCCAGAACATCGCTGAGTTCAAACCGCAGATCAACCAGTTCTACATTGCCTTCAATCCGCAGACCCAGTCGCTGGAAGTCGCGTCACGCCAACTGTTCGAGCTGCCCTTCGGCATATTCGTCGCGCTTTTCCTGCTGATTTCCGCACTGGCTCATGCTCTGATCTCCCTGCCAAACAAGCTCAACGCGATCTATAACCGGGATCTGGCAAAGGGCATTAACAAATTCCGCTGGTTTGAGTACGCACTCAGTTCCTCAGTAATGATTGTGCTGATCGCGACGCTGTTCGGCATCTATGACATCGTCTCCCTCGTCCTGATCTTCCTTGTCAATGCCGCCATGAACCTGTTCGGGCTGGATATGGAACTGATCAATTCAGGAAAATCAAAAGTCAACTGGGGCCCCTTTATCTGGGGATCCATCGCCGGCATCGCGCCTTGGATCGCGATTTTTGTCTACATGTTCGGTACGGGTGAATTCGATCGGGTACCCTGGTTTGTCTGGGCGATTGTCGGCACCTATTTCGTCGCGTTCAACACATTTCCCATCAACATGGTGCTGCAGTACAAAAAAATCGGCAAATGGCGTGACTATTTGTACGGTGAACGAACCTATATCGTGCTGAGTCTGGTCGCCAAGTCGATTCTCGCCTGGCTCGTTCTCTTTGGCGCGATGCAGCCCTGATCAGCCGAAGTGAGGACAGTCTGTCATGCGCAATCCGGCATTCTTCAAAGGAACCCATCAGCATCACCGCTATTTTGAGGGGTGGTACTTCAAATGCATCAGCCAGGACCGTCGGCACGCGATCGCGCTGATACCGGGCATGGCGGTTAGTCCTCAAGGGGAAAAGCATGCCTTCATCCAGGTGATCAACGCGGCATCCGGGAAAACCTGGTATTTCCAGTTTCCCTACAGCGGTTTCGCGTCTCCGACCGACCGGTTCGCGGTTGATATCGGCGGCAACCGGTTCGCCTCCGAAGGACTCACCGTCGAGATCGATCAAGCGGATCAGGGCCAAATCAGCGGTCAACTGCAATTCAGTGATATCCATCCCTATCCGGTCAGCCGCTGGCATCCGGGCATCATGGGACCGTTTTCTTTCATCCCCCGGATGGAATGCAATCACGCGATCATCCATCTGTCACACCGGATCAGCGGCCAGCTGGTACTGGATGGCGAGGTGCTTGATTTCGATCACGGGGCCGGCTATATCGAGAAGGATTACGGCCGCTCGTTTCCGGAAACCTATGTCTGGATCCAGGCCAGTCACTTTGACCAGAGCGAGGCCTGTCTCGTTTTTTCCAGAGCCCGAATTCCGATGCTCGGAACCGAATTTCCCGGATTTTTCGCTTATCTGACTGATTTTGCCGGGATCAGGGCCCGCTTCGCGACGTATAACCGGTCGAAACTGATTGACTGGCAGGTGGATCCAGAACACGGGCGTTGTACCGGTACGCTGAAAGGACCGGCCGGCACCCTGGTGTTTGAGGCGCAGATGTCCGGTGGCGGCCGGCTGCGCGCGCCGGTCAACGGGCTGATGGACCGGGAAATTATTGAGAGCATCAGCGCGACGGTTACCGTCCGGCTGACCGATCGCATGGGGCAGGTTATCTATCAGGGAACCAGCAGCGAAGCCGGCATGGAAATCAGTCTTTCGTCCTAGAGACCAATCAATCGGCAAAGGGTTCATCCATCATGAAAAAGGGCCCGGTACCGGAACATCATTCCGGTACCGGGCCTTATCAGCGTTTGATATCAGCATAACTCATCTTGGCTATTTCTTTTTTCTCCCGCCATTGCTGTTGGGATCTACGACATTAACCTCAATCCAGGTATACTGTGCTCCGCCAACGATATAAGACACATCCTGCTTGTTGGTCGAGATCGTTTCGGCCATCAAGCCGATATCGAAGACATAGTGCTCATCGTTGTTGACTCTCGCGGTCTGCAGGGAGATCAGCGGGTCAGAAACGTAGAAGTAAATTCTGTGCGGGCCGGCTGTTTTGGGTATCCAGCCGCCACCAGCCGAGGCGAAATTCATCTTGCCGCTTGGTCCGATCGCCGGTTCCAGACTGACCGGCGTGATGGTTCCGCCCTTCATGTCCCACACTTCGCAGCGGAACTGTGAGGTCAGGACGGTGGCATAATAGCTTTCAAACGTTGTGCCGTCGGTTCCATACAATTCATCCGCGGAGTGAGGGGCTTCCAGACAGGCCATTTTTTTTGCCGTCATCGGCTCTGCCAGCTTCGTATAGAGATACAATTCGATCGGGAAACGGTAACCGACCAGAGGATCGGTATTTTCCAGCGGATTACCCCAGTCAACAAAGTCGATCGCGACCACGTCCTCGGCCCGCTTCCAGTCCGCCTGCCAGGCATTGGCATAAAAGTCAACTT
>RZZF01000331.1 GCA_009929975.1 Clostridia bacterium | reverse complement strand
CGGTTGTATCGGTGCCCTTTCCAATCTGGTTCCGGAAATCTGTTCGGACTGGGTTCAGGGGTTTCAGACGAAAGATCTGGTGAAGGTTGCCGCCAATCAGCAGAAAATCAATCGACTGATGCCGTTTTATGCCATCTGCACACCGTTCATGCCGGCGATGAAAGCCGCGCTGAATCTGCGCGGCTTTGCCTTCCATCTTAATTGCACCTATCCAATTAAATCACCGACCGGCGAGCAGATCGCGGCTGTGCGTGAATTGCTCGTCATTGAAGACCTGATCTGATCAGGCACGGCGGCTCAGCGCAGGCTCGTCCGTCTCTCGATCAGCCGGTGGCTGCCCCAGTACAAAGCCGCCATGGCCAGGACTGTAAAGAGGATGCCGCCAAGACCGATGATCGGGGAGGCGGTCTGCGGATTACGGATCATTTCAATCATGCCATAGCCGACGAGGTCCAGATCACCGGTCGGTCGTCCGTTTATGTCCAGGGTGATTTTCAGACTGAGCGGAACGAAGACCATCATGACCAAACTCGCCATCTCCAGCAGAAAATTCAGAACCAGATAGGTGATGATCGGCCCGGCCAGTCCCAGGCGGTGGAACGCGGACTGGCTGCCGAAGCTCATCGCGAAGAACAGCTGCGCCAACTGCAGCAGCAGGGAATAGATGATAAAGAGGATGACGAGTCCTGCGATCCGCAGGGCCTGACTGTCGGTAAAACCAATCGCCGCCCGGAGTTCTCGATACATCTGAATCAATGAAAGATCGCGCTGGCTGTTCATCGCGGCCAGTACGACAATCAGGACTGCACCAGCGACCAGATAGCTGAGCATCAGCCAGATAAAGGATGTCAGCACTTTGCTTCCCAGCAGACTGCCGGCTTTGACCGGAAGTGTATGGGTGAGGTATCCTTCATCACCGTAAAGATTTTTGTAATATCGCATCACAACAACGGCATACGTCATGATGATCTGGCCGATCGCTAGAATAATCATAAAGATCATCGATGTAACCGCCAGCCACTGGATGTCAATCTGGTTAGCGATCAGATGAATTGCCGCGATCACAGCGGTTGCCAGCCAGATGAACGGCACCAGACGACGGGTTGCGATCAATTCATGTTTTACAAGCTGACGGAACATCTGAATACCTCCCGGAATAAATCATCAATGCTTTTTCCGTACTGTTCCCGAAGCTGATCGGTCTGACCCTGCATAATCAGTTCCGCAAAACCCATCATCACGACTTCATCAAAAATTTTCTCCACATCATAAATCATGTGAGTCGCGAGAATCATCAGAGCATCATCCTGATAGTTTTTTAATACCACATCAAGAATCATGCTTCGTGCGGCCGGATCAACACCGCCCATCGGTTCATCCAGCAGATAGATCTTCGCTTTGCGCGACATGACCAGAATGAGTTGAAGTTTTTCCTGCATACCTTTTGACATGGTTTTGATCGGCTGTTTCGGATTCAGATTGAAGTTGTTCATCATCTCATCCGCTTTTTGCCGGTCGAAATCGCTATAGAAATCAGTGAACAGGGCAAAAGCGTCAATCGGACGCATCCAGCCGCTGAGGTAGGTTCGTTCAGGCAGATATGAAATGATTGAGCGGGTATGGGTATCGGGCTGGTGCCCATCGAGCCTGACGGTTCCCTGATAATCCGCGATCAGGCCGGCCAGTATTTTCAGTAATGTGCTTTTACCGCAGCCATTTGGTCCGAGTAGACCGACAATTCTGCTGGCACCCAGGGACAAGGACAGATTGTTGAGGACCCGCTTGCTGCCATAGTGCTTATTGAGGCTGTTGACTTCAATCAATGACATGATCTGACCTCCAGTTTTGCTGAATCAATTCTACAAGTTCCTCTTTTGAACAGCCCAGCGCTGTCATCTGAGCGATATACTGTCCGGTTTTCTCACGGGCCAGCTTCTGGCGAATGGATTTGATCAGTGTTTGATCCCGTGTAATGAAACGACCACTGGTCCGTTCTGTAAACAGCAGCCCCTCTCGCTCAAGCTCACTCAAAGCCCTCTGTAC
>RZZF01000330.1 GCA_009929975.1 Clostridia bacterium | reverse complement strand
ACGATGCCCGCCGCTCCGGCAATGTGATCATGGTCATTGATGAACTGCATAATATCATGGGCGCCGGTGACGCTGAAGGCGCAATGAATGCTGCCAATATCCTCAAACCCGCCCTGGCCAAAGGTGAGATCCGGGTCATCGGCTCAACCACGCTGGATGAATACCGCCGCTTCATCGAAAAGGACTCCGCCCTGGAACGCCGTTTCCAGAAGGTGATGGTCGATGAGCCGTCCATCAGCGATACGATCGAGATTCTCAAGGGTATCCGCGATTACTATGAAACACACCATCATGTGACCTATTCGGATGGTATCATTGAACAGGCCGTCAGGATGTCAGAACGTTATATCACCGACCGTTTTCTGCCGGACAAGGCGATTGACCTGCTCGATGAGGCCGGGTCACGCGCCAATCTCAGCGATACCCAGCTGATCGATTTGAAACAGCAATCCAGTCTGGTCAGCGAACTGGAACAGGAGCAGGAAACTCTGGAAGCGCGTATCGGCAGCAGCCCGGAAGATGTCCATCTCTATGAACAGCAGGCTGAACTCAAGTCGCGTCTGCTGCGTGCCAGAGATGAACTTGGCGAACTGCAGAAAAGCAGCCAGCCGACCGCCATCACCGCTGAAGATATCGCTCATGTGATTGAGATGTGGACCGGCATTCCCGTCCAGCGGATCAGTGAAACGGAATCCGTCAAGCTGATGCAGCTGGAAGAGCGGCTGCATGAACGGGTGATCGGACAGGACCAGGCGGTTTCCGCGCTGGCCCGGGCGATCCGCCGTCAGCGTGCCGGTTTCGGCAAGCGGCATAAACCGGCGTCCTTTATCTTTGTCGGACCGACCGGCGTCGGCAAGACCGAACTTGTCAAGGCTGTCGCTGAAGTGATGTTTGACAGTGAAGACGCGATGGTCCGGCTTGATATGTCCGAATTCATGGAGCCGCACACCGTCAGCAAGCTGATCGGTTCGCCGCCCGGCTATGTCGGTTACGATGACGGCGGCCAGCTGACTGAGAAGATCAGGCGCAAGCCATACAGCGTTATCCTGCTTGATGAGATCGAGAAGGCGCATGCCGATGTCTTCAATATGCTGCTGCAGATACTCGATGACGGCCGTCTGACCGACAGCCATGGCCGTATGGTTAATTTCGAGAACACAATCATCATCATGACATCGAATGCCGGGACCACGCTCAAAGCCAACACATTCGGATTTGGCAGCGACGGCTATGTCGCGCTGGAAAGCCGGGTGCAGACCGTACTTAAGGAAATGTTCCGACCTGAATTTCTCAACCGTGTGGACGAGACGATCGTTTTTCGGGAACTGACACGTGAGGAAATCCGCCAGATTGTTGACCTGATGCTCAGGGAAGTGATCAGCCAGATGGCGGACAAGGGCCTGACCTTTGTTGTGACCGAACTGGTCAAGGATCACCTGGCCGAAAAGGGCTATGACGCCAAATACGGGGCCCGTCCGCTGCGCAAGACGATTCAGCGCCTGTTGGAAGACCCGCTGGCCGACCTGCTGCTTTCCGGGCGTCTGGAAGGAAAAACCGCCGTTTCAGCTGATCTGAAAGACGGCGGCATCCACTTTGATATGCTGTAAGCTTAAGGGATCAGCTGCGGTAGCTGCCGTTGATCCGAACATATTCATCTGTCAGATCACAAGTCCAGATTCGTTCGGCCGCGTCGCCTTCGCGGAACGCCAGACGGATCTGGATTTCTTTTTGCGCGAGTGCTTCAGCGGCTTTCGCTTCATCAAACGCCAGGGCCGTGCCGCGTTCGCAGACTTTGACCGACCCGAGATAGATATCACAGCCATCCGGATCAAAGGCCGCGCCTGAGTAGCCGGCCGCGGTAAAGATGCGGCCCCAGTTGGCGTCGCCGCCGGCCATCATCGTTTTGACCAGGGGAGAGCGGGCAACGGCTGAAACGATCAGCAGGGCGTCGCGCTGTGTGCGCAGTCCCTCGGCCCGGATCTCGATCAGGCGGCTGGCGCCCTCACCATCTGCCGCGATGCCTGTGGCCAGACGGGTACAGACC
>RZZF01000045.1 GCA_009929975.1 Clostridia bacterium | reverse complement strand
GTGTGACCCGGGAGGTCAGCGCGGAATTCCGGGCTGGATACCGTGACGGCGACAGGCTCTGCCTGTATGTTTCGGCCAGTCATACCGGCCATGTCGCCTATTGTTATGTCTGGATTGACCAGAGCAGCGAAACATGTGAAACAACGCCCCCTTCGCAAACAGCGGACAATGAAGACAGCAAAAAAGTCTGGGTATCAGGTATTGTGACGGATGTCGAGTTTCGTGTCATGCCGCATATGAAAGTGACGATCAACTTTTACAATGACGCGGCTGCCCACACGTCCGGCGGACCACCAACGCATCAGATCATCACGCATACCGATCTGGAAGGCCGGTTCCTCTGGCTGAAGTGACAGTGGCCGGCTTGGTACAACCGGACGCGACACTGTGGCCGGTCCCCTCGTATGGTGATCCGGATCGTCAGGTCGTGCTTGATCCACCGGATTTGCGCCAGATCAGAAAAAACAATGATCGGGCGGAACTCCAGGCCTCGGATCTCCAGGCGGCTCAATCATTGGCACAATTGGGTGATCTCGACCGGCAGCGGACAACATGGAAGCCATCCCGAGACTTGACCGCGATTCTGATCGCGGGGCTATCTGTGCTGGTACTGTCCGCCCTGATTGTCCTGATCATCCTTCTTGTCAGAAAACGCCGGAACAGGACCCATCTGCCGCCAGCGCCACGGACGGAGCAGATCCGGCCCGTCAGCGTTTTCTGTGCTGACTGTGGCGGCGAAAATGAGGCAGGCTATTCATTCTGCGAACATTGTGGCCACAGACTACAGCCCTGAACGGATAGATGGTCTGTCGGCCTTGCCGCACATAGGTAGATGGGTCAACCTTGCCTGACATGATATGGTCAGTTTTCCAGTTGGATTGTTTCGCCGCAGACACGGCCTTCAGCCAGTGCCCTGGCCGCTGATTCAATGGCGGGTGCCTGATAGTCATGATTCCAACGGTTGATGCCGAAACGGTCGAAGATGGCCATATCGGTATGACGGCAGAACTGTTCCAACTGATGCAGGCAGGTGATGATACCATTTCCTGAGCCGCCGGCAGACGCGATCAGCAGAGCCTGTTTTCCGGATAAGGCCCCCTGGCTGCCGAATTCGCATCGCCTCAGCCGGTCAAGGAACGATTTCAGTGCTTCTGAGGTTTCCCCCCAGTAGACGGGCGTCGCGAAAATCAGGACGTCAGCCTGTTTCAGGCTTGTTTGAATTTGCGTGAACCCATCTGAACCGAAACTGCAGATATTCTGATCACGGCAGGTTCCCCAGCCATCATCACAGACCTGACAGCGGATGAGACGACTGTCACACAGACGAATCTCCGATACGCTGACTCCACCAGCTTTTGCGCCGCGGATCGCAGCATCGATGACAGACTGGCACAGCCCGTCCTGTTTGGGATTGCCTGAAAGTAAAGTGATATTCATCAGCGTCATCCTCTCTCTTTCTGCTCTCTTTCTGTCATGGACCATTCAACTCAATTCTATCACAGTCATCCGACATGCGATTCCCCTGTAACCTATGATGAAGACGATTCGCCGCGAATCATATATAATATGGATTTAATCAGCCATCGTTGGGTGTTCCGCACTGGCCACCGGCTGATTAGAGGATAACCACCACAGAAAGATGGGAGATTCAATGACTTTATCTGATTTTTTCCGTGAATATCCGCGCGCGGCCCTCGCGTTCTCAGGCGGCGTGGATTCCGCCTATCTGCTGTATGAAGCGGTTCAGCATCAGGCTGACATCCGGCCGTATTTCATCAAAACTGATTTCCAGCCGGCCTTTGAACTGGCGGATGCCCGCCGCCTGGCCAAGGAACTCGGAGTTGAACTGACCGTGATCGAGTATGATATTCTGGATAATCCGCTGATCCGGGCAAATCCGGCGGACCGCTGCTATTACTGCAAGAGAACCCTGTTCAGCCGGCTGCGCCAGGCGGCGATCGATGATGGATATGACATGCTGCTGGACGGGACCAATGCCTCGGATGACGCTGATGACCGTCCGGGAATGAAAGCCCTGAAAGAACTGGAAATCCGGTCTCCGCTGCGGGAATGCGGCCTGACCAAAGCTGATATACGGCAGCGCTCAAAGCAGGCCGGCCTGTTCACCTGGGATAAACCCGCTTATGCCTGTCTGTCGACCCGGATTCCGACGGACCAGCCTCTCAGTGCGCCTCTGCTGCGCAACGTTGAGAGGGCGGAGGACGCGCTGCGCGAAATGGGGTTTTCGGACTTCAGGGTCCGTGTCTTTCATGGCGCGGCCCGTCTGCAGCTGCCGGAGCGTCAATGGCCGCAGGCGATGAAACAGCGTGACGCGCTGCTTCAGGCACTCAAACCATATTTCTCTGTCACGATGCTGGATCTGGAGGTACGAGTCTGATGGAACAGAAGGATATTCTATCGCTGCTGCGCAAAGTGGCGGACGGTCAGATCTCAGCCGAGGCCGCGTTGCTTCATCTGAAGAAAGCTCCTTTTGAAGATCTGGGGTTTGCCAAACTTGACCACCACCGGACATTGCGCCAGGGAACAGGAGAAGTGATCTATGGTGCCGGAAAAACACCCGAGCAGATCAGCGAGATCGCAGCGACGCTGTCACGCAACGGCCAGTCTACGGTGTTGATTACCCGGATGAGCCAGGAGGCCGCTGATGTCGTTGCAAGTCGTCTGCCGCTTGATTATGATTCGATGAGCCGGGTCGGCCTGGTCGGAAACTGGCCGGCAGCTGACGGGCTGGGCCGGATTGTGGTCGCGACAGGCGGGACCAGTGACATGCCGGTGGCTGAAGAGGCCGCCAGAACCGCTGAAGCGCTTGGCAACGAGGTGGTCCGGCTGTATGATGTCGGTGTCGCGGGTCTGCATCGCCTGATCTCCCACATGGATGTCATCATGTCAGCCAGCGTGATCATCGCGATCGCGGGAATGGAAGGCGCACTGGCCAGTGTGATCGGAGGTCTTGCGGATTGTCCTGTCATTGCCGTTCCCACCAGTGTCGGATATGGCGCGTCCTATGGCGGTCTGGCCGCCCTGCTGTCGATGCTCAACTCCTGCGCCAGCGGCGTCAGTGTGGTCAATATTGATAACGGATTCGGCGCGGCCTATCAGGCCAGCATGATCAATCATATGAGGAGACAGTCATGAAAACATTGTATCTTGATTGCGGCATGGGCGCAGCCGGCGATATGCTGGCCGCCGCGCTGCTCGAACTGCATCCGGACGCAGCTGGGTTTGTCAGCCGCCTGAATCAGCTGGGAATCCCGGGGGTGACTGCGGCAGCAGAGACTGTCGTCAAACAGGGAATTGCCGGAACCCACCTGACGATCAGAGTCCATGGCGAAGAGGAAGAAAGTCTCGATGTCCCGCATGATCACGACCACGACCACGGCCATACGCATGATGACGCACATGACCACGCTCATACGCATGATCACGACCACAACCACGGCCATACGCATGATCACGACCATGCCCATCATCACGATCACGACCACATGGGGCTGGGTGCGATTGAAAATGTCGTGAGCCGCCTGGCGGTGCCTGAACCGGTGAAACAGGATGTCATGGCCGTCTACCGCCTGATCGCTGATGCCGAAAGTGACGCGCACAAGAAACCCGTCGCTGAGGTGCATTTCCATGAAGTCGGTGCGATGGACGCGATCGCGGATATCACCGCGGTCTGCTGGTTGGTTCATGAGCTCGCTCCGGAACAGATTCTCGCGTCGCCTGTCCATACCGGCAGCGGTCATGTGCGCTGTGCTCACGGTGTGCTGCCGGTCCCTGCTCCGGCAACCGCGTATCTACTCAAAGGCATTCCCAGCTACAGCGGCGATATCAGAGGCGAATTATGCACCCCGACCGGCGCCGCGCTGCTCCGGCATTTCGTAAAGCGTTTCGGCTCTCAGCCGGTCATGCGTGTGGACACGATCGGTTACGGTATGGGTAAAAAAGATTTTGAACGGCTCAATTGTGTCCGTGCCAGTCTGGGACAGACAGAGGAATCAACGGATCAAGTGGTTGAACTCAGTTGTAATCTGGATGATATGACACCGGAGGCAGTCGCGTTCGCGATGGACCAACTGTTTGAGGCCGGTGCGCTTGAAGTCTATACACAGTCGATCGGTATGAAGAAAAACCGTCCGGGAATCCTGCTGACCTGCATGTGCCGCTCTGAACAGCGCGACACCATGATCCGTCAGCTTTTTCGCCATACGACGACTCTCGGATTGAGGGAAAACGTGTCTGACCGGTATGTATTGCGGCGCTCTGAATCCATTGTACAGACCGAATACGGGCCGGTTCGCGTCAAGCAGGCAAGCGGCTGGGGAATCGAGCGGCAAAAAGCGGAATATGAGGATCTGGCCAGAATCGCCAGATCACATGGCCTTTCACTGGATGAGGTCAGTAAAAACATGATGCAATCCGGATTGAAGGCAGGAAAAGGAGAATAACGTGGCGTTATTTGGCAAAAAGAAGATCAAATCCGAACCGAAACCGTCTGCCGCTGAATCGCATGGCAGCAGCGGGATCAAAATTCTCGGCAGTGGCTGCGCGAAATGCAACCAGTTGGAAGCCGCGACGAAAAAAGCGCTGGCACAGCTGGGACTGCCAGAAGAGGTGGAGCATGTGACGGAGTTCAGCGAGATCGCCGCGTATGGTGTGATGTCGACTCCGGCCCTGGTCATTGACGGTCAGGTCGTGTCCTACGGCAAGGTTTTGCGGACTGAGGAAATTGTGGCCATTCTGGAGAAACTGAGGCCGCAGGAGGCATAGAATGAGTGAGCCGATCGATCTTCATCTGGCGATTGACCGCGATTTCAGCGGGGCTTTGTCCGTGACCGGGTCCGGTCGAAGCCTGCTGCGACAGGCCTTTGGCGAAGCCGACCGGACAAGTCGGACTCCGAATCAACTGACAACGCGGTTTCAGACGGCCTCAGCCGGCAAAGGCTTCGTCGCGGTCGGGATCATGCGGCTGGTCGCCGATGGCCGGTTGACGCTGGACGACAGGATCGGCGATGTACTTGATCTGGACTGGCAGGCGATTTGCCCGGAAGTAACGATTCGGCAGCTGCTGACCCATACGTCCGGTGTACCGGATTATTTTGATGAACGTACCATGACAGACTATGCCGCGCTGTGGCAGGATCGGCCGAACTATCGGATGCGGCAACAGGCCGATCTGATTCCGCTGTTCATCGATCAGCCGATGCAATACCCACCCGGCGGTCAATTCCGGTACAACAATACCGGCTTCGTTCTGCTTGGCCTCGTGATCGAAGCGCTGAGCGGCCAGGTGTTTGATACCTATCTGCACGATCATGTATTCGGTCCGGCCGGAATGGAGCGAACCGGCTATTATGAGTTGGACAGCTTGCCGGAAGGCTGTGCACAAGCTTATCGGTATGACCCTGAACGACAATGTTTTGTCAGTAATATTTACTCGATTGAGGCCAAAGGCAGCGGGGCGGGCGGCGCCTTTACAACGCTTGAGGATATGGAGCGGTTCTGGCGGGCGCTGTTCAGCGGTCGGCTGCTGCCTCTGCCGCTGGTCAGCGAGATGATACGCCCTCAGACCGGTGAGGCAAAAGAACTGTACGGTCTTGGCTTCTGGCTGGAGCCGTCAGGAGAAAACCGCTGGACGCCCCGGCTGGACGGCAGCGATCCGGGCGTCAGTTTCGTCTCAAGCCACGATCCGGACAGTCATCTGACCATTACGGTCATCAGTAATCTGGAACAAGATGTCTGGACGCTGCGGCAGGAGATTCAAAAAAGTCTCAGTGAATCATCTGCGGCATCAGACCGATCGCCATCAGACCAACCGGCGAAAGACCCGGCAGAATTTGAATTGACAACAGAACGGCTCCTGATCCGCCGGTTTCGGCCATCGGACGCTGAGGCTCTCTACGCGTACCTGTCAGATGAAGAGGTTGTCCATTTCGAACCTTATGAGGTCGTTTCGTGGGAAGAGGCCGTAGAGGAAGCCAGCCGACGAGCCAGCGATTCTTCATTTTACGCGGTCTGTCTGCGCGATAGCGGACAACTGATCGGGAACCTCTATCTCGGTCAGGAGGAGTTCGAGGCCTGGGAAATCGGCTATGTCTTTAACCGGAGCTATCAGGGGAAAGGCTATGCGACGGAAAGCGCGTCAAGGCTGCTGCGTTACGCCTTTGAGCAGCTCGGAGCCCGCAGAGTCACCGCCGGCTGCGCCCTGCAGAATCCTGCGTCCTGGCGTCTGCTTGAGCGATTGGGTCTGCGCCGTGAGGGCGTTCAGCGGCAGCGGCTCTGGTTCAAGCGCGACCGCGACGGCCGGCCGGAATGGCTGGACAGCTGTCTGTACGCGATGCTCAGACCGGAATGGGAGCGCCTCACTGCTCATCAGGATCAGCCGGTCTGACCAGACATTGTCTGTCTACTTGAGACGGAATGTTTTCCAACAGAATTTGTTGATGCTGACGAGCCCGAGCGCGACATACAGTAGGGTCAGCGCGGTGACGATCATCATGTAGGTTGTGATCTGAACATCACTCAGCATGATATTCAGATAGGATAGCATATAGACCGCAAACTGGATGATGGAAAACAGCTTGCTTTTCGTACCGAGTTCGGATGTGTACGGTTGGAGAATATAGTAGATGAACAGGTCGTGAAAAGAAAAGAACAGCCACATCATCATAACCGTCAGCAGATAGGGTGGAACCATCACCCAGTTGACCAGGGCAGGATCGCCGCTTTGATACAGAATACTGAGAATATCACCGGTGATGGCAAACAGTGCCAGAAGGGAAAAGGCCGGTGCGTTATACCACATGATTTTGCGCAGCCGCAGATAGAAATTCTCGATGACGACAGACGGGGACCGGTAAAACGGGTAGACCAGCATCGCGGCGTCACAGTTGGCAAACATGGCTGCTGTCGCGGCCCGTCCCAATGAAAGAAGATAGGCGAAGAAAAAGCACAGGGGCAGCATGAACGTCTGTCCGGTCAAGTCGACATCCGGCGGAGGTCCCGTCAACAGTAAAATGACCGATAGACCGAGCACGGCCAGCCCGGCAATCGCGGTTCTCAGCATGATTTTCTTGCGGAAAAACCTGCGGTGCCGATAAAAAAAGAGCTGATTAAAGTAGGCATATCCGGTCAGACCGGTAAATCGGTCGGACCGCAGGGCTTCAGCGTCCAGATTTTTATTCCACTGATCAGCATTGCCAAACAGCTGCTGTTTCTGCTTCGGTTTGACCTTTTCCAGCGCCAGGTGATAATGAACAACGGTTCCCCAGGCCAGTTCACGGTAGTGGCGGTAGCGCTGAATGCAGCGGATACTGATCACTGATGTGAACAATACAGTGGCTATGAATAGCGGGTGGAAGACGATGCGCTGAAACGGCAGGTAAATTTTCAATGAGATCATGATCATGGGGATCAGAGACACGATGAGTCCCAGTCCGATGAGACTGTAGGACAAGATCTTATATGCGTTGACCAGTCGGCGGCGAAGCAGGGAAAAACTGACCAGAATGAACGATTCCCCGATTAATTTCATTCCTGCCTGCAGGAGGAGAATGAGCAATGCCTGAGGCAGGGTGAAGGCCTCATGCAGTGAAAGCAGGATCGCAAAGGGCAGGGTCGCACCAAAATCAATGATTTTTCGTTCATAGATCCGGGCAGGCACATAGTTATGCGCATCCGCCCGCAGTTGATCCACCATCATCAGATCCGTTCCGATGTCCAGATTCAGGGCCTTGCTGTAAACCAGCGGAGCGGTGATGAAACTCAGGAAAAAGAAGAGCGTCAGTACCGCGTCGAGATTGAAGGAGCCCGTCGGCTGTTCGTTGATTTCCATTGCGGTAAAACTGAACGCCACGAGCAGTGCGATATAAAGCGCTTTGAACATCAGCCGTCTGATCAGGCGATACAGATTGGCCAGAATCAGCAGGATCGTCTTGCTGTCCTGATGGCCATAGAGCGAGTCCGGTATTCTGCGGCCGATCCAGGGCAGCTTCTGGCCGAAACGGATCAGCCGGTTGATCGTTATGGCGATGGACACCTTGCGGGCGGTCAGGATCATGGTGAAGCGGCCGGTCTTGAAGTGGCGTGTGTTGTCTTTTTCCCCTGACACGTTTCAGTCCTCCGTGCCGACTGGTTCCGTTTTCATGTCGGCCGGCGCATTCGTTATCTCGGGCTCACGCATCAATGTGATGATATCGGATTCGAACTGGGGCGAATGAATCGCTTCAGGTGGAATATGGCGCAGAACCCCGCCGTGCAGTACGACGATTTCATCGCATAAATCCTGAGCCAGCTGAAGAATATGAGTCGAAATGATCATGATATGGTCGTTCTTGATTGCCTTGATCATATTTCTTACTTCAAGCGCCGCCACCACATCAAATGAGGTCAGTGGTTCGTCCAGCAAAATAACCGGCGGTTTCAGGATAAACAGTGAAACCAGCATCTGCAGTTTATTCATCATGCCGTGTGAATAGTCCTTGATCAGCCGGTCGCCATCCGCCGGATCAAAAGCGACCAGATGGAAATAATCGTCGATGCTCAATGGTGTCCGGACCTTGTCAGCGTTGATCTCAATGAAGAATTTGACAAATTCGCGGCCGGTGAGGAATTCGGGCAGATGCGGCTGAGTGAAGACAAAGCCGATCTCGCTTTCACTGTAGGGGTGCGGGGTCCCCCTGGCAAAAAAGCTGTCAGGGTCGGCAGCGATATGGTCCGGATCAAGGGCGATCTGCCCCTGGTCATAATCCAGATATCGTGCGAGACAGTTGAATAGTGTTGTCTTGCCGGCGCCGTTTCGGCCGAGCAGCCCATAGATCCGGCCTTGTTCAAAGGTAAAATTGATGCCTTTGAGAACCGCTTTTTGCTGATAGTTTTTGTGCAGATCCTTGATGTGCAGCCGCATGACAGACTCCTGTTCAGCCGGATGATCAATCTTGATTCTATCATATCCGTTCTGGCTTTGCAGACCACCGTTTTCAGTCACAGGCTTTCACATTGCACCATCATTCGGTACACTGGAGATACACCCCGAAATGACAATCAGCGATGCAAGACCGTTTGTCATTTCTCCATCTGCAGAGGAGCACACGGAAAATTTATGGGAATCATCACAACCATTCAGCGTTTTTCACTCAATGACGGCCCCGGCATCCGCAGCAGCGTCTTCTTCAAAGGCTGCCAGCTAAACTGCCGCTGGTGCCATAATCCGGAAACGATCGCGCGCGAGCCGCAGCTGCACTTTTACCCACAAAAATGCATCCATTGCGGTGCCTGTGTGTCGGCCTGTCCGCAGCAGGCTCACCAGCTGGCGGACGGACGGCATACCTTTGACCGTTCGCTGTGCACCAACAACGGCCGCTGTGTTGAGGTCTGTTTTTCCGGTGCGCTGGACATGTCCGGAACACAGATGTCGCCTGAACAGGTAATGGATGAGATTATCCAGGATCAGGCCTATTACCGGCGTTCCGGCGGCGGGGTGACACTGACCGGCGGCGAGGCGATGCTCCAGCCGGACTTCGCGCGGACGATTCTGCAGGCCTGCCGCGAAAACGGCATCCATACCGCGCTGGAAACCAATCTATGCTATGACTTTAGCCTGCTGGAGCGTGTGCTGCCCTGGCTGGACCTGGTCATGGCGGATATCAAACTGGCCGATGATCAGGCGCATCAGGAATGGACCGGCGCGTCCAATCAGCCGGTGTTCGATAATATCCGCCAGCTGGAGGCGCGGGCGGTGCCGTATATCATCCGCACCCCGCTGATCCCGGATGTGACAGCGACGAAAGACAATATCCGCGCGATCGCTGAATTTCTCCGGCCGATGCGGAACCTGCGATACTATGAACTGCTCAACTTCAATCCGCTCGGCC
>RZZF01000329.1 GCA_009929975.1 Clostridia bacterium | reverse complement strand
GGGCCAGAATATGGCTGCGCATCGATTCAAAGGAGATGCCTTCCACCCCTTCCACGTTGATGTCGAGCGTGCCGGTATCTTCACTGGGGAAGAACCCTTTGGGAATCACGACGAAAAGCCAGGCCGATACGCCGATGAGGACGATGGTGAAAAAGAGCGTCGAGAGCCGATGATGAATCACGAACCGAAGCGTCCTGCTGTAAAAATGAATCAGCCCCTGGAAGCCCGCCTCAATCCCGCGGTAAATCACATTGCGCTTGCCCACGGAGTCATGCCGGATGAAACGGCTGCACAGGAGCGGCGTCAGAGTGAGCGATACGAAGCCCGAAATCAATACCGCCGAAATAATGGTCACGGCGAATTCATGCAACAGCCGTCCCAGGAGTCCGCCCATGAAAAAAACGGGAATGAAGACCGCCGCAAGACTCAGCGTGATGGAAATAATGGTGAAACCGATTTCCTTGGAGCCTTTCATGGCGGCTTCCATTCGCGACATGCCCTCTTCGCGGTGTCGCACGATATTTTCCAACATCACGATGGCATCATCGACCACGAACCCGACGCTGAGCGTTAGCGCCATCAGGGTCAGGTTATTCAGGCTGTAGCCAAAGTGATGCATCACGGCGAAGGTGCCGACAATCGACATCGGGATCGCCAGAGTCGGGATCAGGGTCGCTGAGAGATTCCTAAGGAAAACAAAGATCACCATAATGACCAGGAAGACGGTCAATTTGAGGGTGAACTGGACGTCATGGACCGATTCGCGAATCACCTGTGAGCGGTCAAAGAAGGGGTCCACCATCACGGCCGGGGGTATCTGCGCCTGCAATCCCGGCAACGCCGCGCGGACCGAGTCGACCAATTGAACCGTGTTGACTCCGGGTTGGCGGAAAACGGCCAGGACGATGGAGCGGCGCTGGTTATACCAACTGGCGGTTTTATCATTCTGGACGCTATCGAGCACCCGTCCCAGCTGCTCAAGCCGGATGGGGTTGCCGTTTTCATAGGAGACGATGAGTGGGCGGTAATACTCGGCGCTCATCAACTGCCCTTCTGCCTCGATCGTAAAGGATTGGTCATCTCCCTGCAAAATACCATTGGGCAGGTTCACGTTGGCCGAATTGATCGCATCATTGACCTGCGCCACGCTGACACCCTTGGCTGCCAGGGCCGCCGGGTCCAGCTGTACTCGCACCGCATAGCGCTGGCCGCCCCAGACACCGACCTGCGCCACGCCGCTAATCATACTCAAGCTGCGCCCCAGGATATTCTCCGCATATTCATTGACCTCATACATCGGCAGCGTATCGGAGTGCACCCCGATAAAAAGCACGGGCCAATCGGCCGGATTCTGCTTATTGTAGGAGGGCGGCGTGTTCATATCCTTGGGCAGACGCCGCTGGACACGCGAAATGGCGGACTGAACATCCTGAGCCGCGCTGTCGATATCGCGCTCGAGAGAAAACTGAATCGTGATACGGGTTTCGCCCTGGGAACTGACCGAGTTGATGGAGTCGACGCCGTCAATTCTGGAGAACTGGCGCTCCAGAGGCGTCGCCACGGTTGCAGCCATGGTCTCCGGGCTGGCACCGGTGAGGTTCGCGCTGACGCTGATCGTCGGGTAATCGACGGTCGGCATATCGCTCACCGGAAGCAAACGATACGCCATGATACCAAAAATCAGAATCGCCGCCATCAACAGCGTGGTCATGACCGGACGGCGAATACAAAGAGCAGGCAATGTCATTGGGCGGCTTCTTCCCTTTTAGCTTTTTCCTGAGTGGGTTGTCCCTGCTTGAGGGCCGATTCAACCGCGGCATCCAGCGAGGAGTGGATGATGACGGGCGAACCGGGCGAAAGCCTCAGCACACCATCGGTCACGACAGTCTCGCCCGGAGCCAAACCCTCTTTGATGACGGCCAGGAGCTCCCGCTGTTCACCGACCACGACCGGACGCATCTCAACGGTCTGATCGGCCTTCACTACGAAGACGAACGTTTGATTCTGGCCGCGCTGAACCGCTACCGTGGGAATCTGCACCACCTGCTCAAGCC
>RZZF01000328.1 GCA_009929975.1 Clostridia bacterium | reverse complement strand
TATAGAACAATGATCTTTCTGGCTGTCGGGCGATTGCAGCTATCCTATCCGATACCTTTCCCTTCGTGATATTGTTCACGGAGATAGATAAAGAGCCTTTTGTCGTTGCACGTTGTCAATCAATAAGGTAAACTATAGATGGCATTTTTTGACTTGCCACTTTTTTTATCTGTGGCTGGCGCAGAACGCCAACGTGAAAAGACTTGCAAACGCAGGAGGTTATTATGTTCACAGTTCTCAATTCCGGCAATTGGGCGGAGCAGTATGAGACGATCGGCGAGCGTGTTTTTCTCAGCGTCACCATGACGCTGGTCGGGATCGGTATTGTTGTTTTCATTCTCGCGCTGCTCAGCGTTGTCGTCGCTCTGATGACAAAAGTGATTACCCGCCGTCGCCGTGAGAAGGCACCGGCATCTGACAGCGCTCCGGTTGAGGCCTTTTCCCTGCCTCAAGTTCCGCCTCAGACTGAAACCGCAGATGAGACCGCCGCAGATGATTCCGCTGTCGCCGCCATCACGGCAGCTGTCGCGATGATGATGAGCGGCCCGTCCCGCCCGCAGGCCGGTTTCAGAATTCGCCGGATTCGCAGAGTCTGATTGAAGTGTGGAGGATAAGCTCTTGAATGTTATTTTGAAATTTTTCGACGCGTTTGGTGAAACCATTGTCCGCCTATGGGAAGGATCCGGTTTCGCCAATATCGGTCTCGACCAGATCGGCATGCTGCTGATCGCCTTCGTTCTGATGTATCTGGCCATCGTCAAAAAATTCGAGCCGCTGCTGCTGCTGCCGATCGCGTTCGGCATGATGCTGACCAATCTGCCGATGGGCAATGTCATCAACATGAATTTCTATGATGCCGACTATATCAAATCCCTCGGTTACGCGGACGGTACGCTCGTCGCCTACCGTGAGATTCTCAACAAGGGCGGGCTGCTCGACTATCTTTACCTTGGTGTCAAGCTGGGCATCTACCCGCCCCTGATTTTCCTCGGCATCGGCGCGATGACTGATTTCGGTCCGCTGCTGGCCAATCCCAAATCACTGCTGCTCGGCGCGGCCGCCCAGGTTGGTATCTTCGTGACCTTCATCGGTGCACTGCTGCTCGGCTTCACGCCATGGGAAGCCGCTTCAATCGGCATCATCGGCGGTGCGGACGGTCCGACCGCGATCTTCGTGACCAAGACGCTGGCACCGCATCTGCTGGGGGCGATCGCGGTCGCCGCGTATTCCTATATGGCTCTCGTCCCCGTCATCCAGCCGCCGATCATGAAAGCGCTGACCTCGAAGAAACAGCGTCAGGTCGTCATGGAGCAGCTGCGGCCGGTCTCAAAGACTGAACGGGTCATTTTCCCGATCGCCGTCACCGTGCTGGTCGCCCTGATCATTCCAGATGCCCTGACTCTGGTCGGCATGCTGATGCTCGGCAACCTGATGAAAGAAAGCGGTGTCGTGGAGCGCCTGGTCAAGACAGCCGGCAATGAACTGCTCAACATTGTGACAATTTTTCTCGGTGTCACGGTCGGCGCGACGGCAACCGCTGCCAATTTCCTGACAATTCAGACCCTGATGATCATCGGCCTCGGCATCGTCGCCTTTGGCATCGGCACAGCATCCGGTGTTCTGCTCGGCCGCTTCATGTATTTCATCAGCGGCGGTAAAGTCAATCCGCTGATCGGCTCAGCCGGTGTCTCGGCCGTGCCGATGGCCGCCCGCGTGTCCCAGAAGGTCGGAGCGGAGGAGAATCCAAGCAATTTCCTGCTGATGCACGCCATGGGCCCGAACGTCGCCGGCGTCATCGGATCAGCGGTCGCGGCCGGTATCCTGCTGGCACTTCTGCGCTGATACGAAGCGCTGTGTCATATTAACCAGAACAAAGACGTTCCCGAGGGAACGTCTTTGCGTTTGAGGAGGCAAATCATGAAATATATCGTGTTCCTTGGTGACGGCATGGCCGATCTGCCGGTTCATGAACTGGATGGCCGCACACCGCTGATGGCCGCTGACAAACCGAATATGGACCGGATTGCCCGGGAAGGCCTGGCTGGTATGGTCCAGACG
>RZZF01000327.1 GCA_009929975.1 Clostridia bacterium | reverse complement strand
GATCAAGACGATGTACGAGAATAACGGGATCGGGCTGGCCGCGGTCCAGGTCGGCGTTCTGCGCCGCATCTTCGTCATGGATATCCAGGACGGCTCAGGGGTGCATGTCATGGTCAATCCGGAGATCGTTGAACGCGAAGGCAGCCAGATGTACATGGAAGGCTGCCTGTCCGTTCCGGGCTGTGCCGGAGAAGTCGAACGACCGGCCAGACTGGTCATCCGGGCGATGGATCGTGACGGCCAGCCATTTGAGATGGAAGCCGAAGGCCTCAAGGCGGTCTGTATCAGTCATGAGAACGATCATCTGGACGGCGTTCTGTTCACCGATAAAGTGAAGGGAGACCTGATCAGGGAATGAGACCACGCATCATCTTCATGGGAACCCCGGACTTCGCGGTTCCTGCTCTGCAGGCTCTGATCGATCATGACTGGCCTGTCGTGGCCGTCGTCTGCCAGCCGGACCGGCCCAAGGGCCGTCACGGCCATCTTCAGGCACCGCCCGTCAAGCAGACGGCGCAGGCAGCCGGTATTCCGGTCCTGCAGCCGTTGAAAATCCGCACCCCGGAGTTTGAGCAGTCCCTGGCCGATTTGCGGCCGGACCTGATCATTACCGTCGCTTACGGACGGATTCTGCCGGCCAATCTGCTGCAGCTGCCGCCGCGGGGCTGTCTCAATCTGCATGCGTCGCTGCTGCCGCAGCTGCGCGGTGCGGCACCGATCAACTGGGCCCTGATCCGCGGTGCCCGGGAAACCGGGATCACCTTGATGCTGATGGATGAAGGCATGGATACCGGAGATATTCTCCTGCAAAAATCCCTGCCGCTGGATGACCGGATTGATGCCGGCCAGCTCAGCGGCCGTCTAGCCGTCATGGGAGCCGAACTGCTGCCTCAGGCACTCGAGGATTATCTGGCCGGTCGCCTGGTCGCGACAGCGCAAGATGATTCGCTGGCGACCAAAGCACCGATCATGACCCGTGAGACCGGTGAGATCGACTGGACACAATCCGCCCGGGCGATCCATAACCTGGTGCGGGGGACAACGCCCTGGCCGGGGGCCTATACCTGGTGTGACGGCAAGCGGCTGAAAATCCACCGGACCGAAGTGAGAAGCGATGAACCACCGGCGGATCCGTGTCCGGCCGCGCCGGGTACGGTCTGTGACTGCGGCGGCGATGTGATCAGTGTTGCCTGTGGTGAAGGTGTGCTGAATCTTCTGGAAATTCAAACGGAATCCGGCCGGCGGATGTTCAGTTCGGCCTGTTCGCATAATTACCGGCTGGGCCAGACCATGGGAGGAAAACAGCATTGATCACAAGTTTATACGGAGGCTATGGCCTGTTTTACGGCTTTGACATCTATTATCTGATCCTGGTGATCCCGACGCTGCTGATCAGTTTGTGGGCCCAGGCGAAGGTCAAGCGGACCTTTCATACCTACAGCCAGCAGGCGGCCGTGTCCGGGATGACAGGCCGTACGGCGGCGGAACGGATCATCGAACGGCTGCATCTCGACCATGTCCGAATTGAACGGGTTTCCGGCCAGCTGACCGATCATTATGATCCGCGCAGCCATGTCCTGCGCCTGTCCGACGCGACGTATGCCAGCCCGTCGATCGCGGCGATCGGTGTCGCGGCGCATGAAGCGGGACATGCCGCCCAGCATGAAGAAGGCTATCTGCCGAACAAGATCCGCGGCGCGCTGGTACCGGTCGCCCGGATCGGTTCCTCAATGGGCCCGCTTCTGGCGATTTTCGGCATTATCATGACATTCCAGCCGCTCATCACGATTGGCATCTACCTGTTCTTCGGCGCGGTCCTGTTCTATCTGGTGACACTGCCGGTTGAGTTCAATGCCAGCGCCCGGGCGATCCGGGTTCTCGAAGAACAGGATATCCTGACCCGGAACGAACTGGATGGCGCGCGCAAAGTTCTCCGCGCCGCGGCCCTGACCTATGTCGCGTCAGCGCTGGCAGCGATCGCCAACCTGCTGCGGCTTGTCCTGTTGTCGCGCGGCCGCGGCAGCCGCCGCTGATGGCCCGATCGCCAAAACCCGGACATCCGGTGGATCCAGCC
>RZZF01000044.1 GCA_009929975.1 Clostridia bacterium | reverse complement strand
GTATGAAGCCCCACACCGGCTGCTCCCGACATTGACGGATCTGGCCGCTCACGATCTGGGCAGCCGCCGGCTGACCCTGGCCAGGGAACTGACCAAACGGCATGAAACCTATCAGTATCTGACGGTCAGTCAGGCAATCCGGCAGCTTGAAGCCGTGGCGGCCCGCGGCGAATATGTCCTGATCCTGGAAGGGGCGGACGCCTTTGAGCAGCGGCGTCCGGCTGTTGAGCGCATGGCTGATGGTGAACAGGCTCTGGCTGAGGCACTGGACGATCTGCTGGTCCTGACCCGGGAAGGGATGCCGCTGAAAAGCGCGGTTCGTGTGATGGCCGATCGGACCGGCCTTCGCCGTAATGCCTTATATCAGGCAGCACTCCATGCCGAAATGGAGCGACAGGATTCAGAGAAAAACGATCACGGCAGAACGGACTGATATTGCGTCCCCGGAACTCCGGCAGTAGAATGGAGACACTTGTGGAGGAAAACAACATGCCTCAATCATCTTATCGATCAATGACGGGCTTGCGCCGGATGCTGACGATCAGTCTGGCGGCCGTGCTGGCCCTGTCATCATTCCTTTTGGCTGCATGCTCAAATGGTGAGCCCGATCAACCGCAGCGTATCGCGGATTATGGCCGCTACGGCGCTGCTTTCGCTGAAAAATTCGCTGAGAATTATCCCTACCGAAGTCCCGGATCCGCGATGGAAAAAGCGGCCAGCCAGTTGATTATCAAAGAATTGACTTCATTGGGATACGACCCCCAGCTTGATCCATTCACCTATTCGGACCAGGACGGAAACGTTCGTTATTCCCGTAATATCTGGATTCGCATTCCCGGAACCGGCTGGACCGATGAACAGGGGATGCTGGAGCATCGTCAGGTCATCATCGGAGCACATTATGATACAGCGATCGATCAGATGTTTGCGGAGAGCCAGGTTGTTCCGGAAACTGAAGAGGAAACCACAGCTTCAGAGACTGAGACGGCAACTGATCCGGATGCCTCAGAAGAGCCGGTTGTAAGGAATGATGAAATTCTGCCGGACTGGCAGTCCTATAATGGGATTCATGACAATGCGGCCGCGATCGGTGCCCTGTTGACCATCGCCCGTGAATTGCGTGACAAGACACTGAAACATGATGTCATTCTGGTCGCGTTCGGGGCCGGTGAGGCGAAACAGGCTGGGTCGAGCCATTTTGCCGCGTCAATGAGCGCAGATGAGATCGCCGCGACCGATGCGATGTATGCGATGGACCGTCTTTATGCCGGCGACAAGATCTATGCCCATTCCGGCTGGAACAGCCTGCGCGGCAGCGAGGAAAAGGATTACCAGCTGCGGCGTAAACTGTATGAGCTGACGGATGTCTTTTTTGAATATGAACTGTACACCAATAATGGCTATATGCTCTACACCAACCAGAATATTTTCAGTGTCGCGCTGCCCGCGGCAGAACCTGAACCGGTTGAGACAGAGGAACAGGCAGAAGCGCCGGCGGGTGAGACGGAAGGGGAGTCAACGGAATTGACCGATGAAGCACCTGAGCTGCCTCCCGAACCTGTTTACATCTACCGGGAATGGACCGTTCATGAATCGGATTACCGCCCGTTTGACCAGTTGGGCATCCCGATTGTCTTCTTTGATTCCGGCGACTATAAGATTGAAGCACCGGAAGAATTTCAGGAAAGCCATCATCCGGTGTTCAGTACGACCAACGGCCGGGTCAGCCATACAGGGTTCGATTCTGTTACCTTGCTGGACCAGATTTTCTCTCTGGTGGCCAGAGACGACCAGGCGTCAGAGGACGCGGAAGAGGATGTGATCGCGCTGCTTGATGATCAGCTCAAGCGTAGGATCAACAATACCGCTTTTCTGATCATGGAAGCGATTGACCGTGATGTCAGCCAGACAGACACAACACCGTGATCAGGCTTCATCCTGTGGACCTCTGACCAGATAGACAACCAGACGGTCATCTGTCTGCCAACGAAAGTTGATCGTCTGCCAGTATCCCGGACGTAGCGGTGTCACAGAATGGCCGTCTTCGGCACAATGGCTGCGGACCAGTTCTGGAATATCAGGTCGGGGATCTGCCGCGAACCAGCCCAGAAGAAAGTGGCCGTTCAGTGCGGCACAGGCATTGAGGCTGTCATCAGGGATGAAGACCCTGACAGCGAAACGCTGTGGCATCTTCAGAGAAAATGTCAATTGCAGCCTGGCCAGGACGTCATCATGGCTCCATTCCTGCCTGATGATGACCGTTTCACCATCAAGTTCAAACTGAACGGTCTGTTGCTCACCCGGCTTGAAATCGAGCAGCCGGTTGTCCGATTGGTGTGGGTCCGTCATTGTATCATCACTCCCGTCATACGTGCCGATAAGGCTTGTGCTATTTGCCGGCGGCTGATTTTGCTTTCACCGCTGCCTTGTGTCAGAATGAAACTGTATCCATGTTAATGGCTGCTGCGTACGCTGTCCAGAGTCTGCCGCTGTTTCGCGGACATTAAAGAGGGAGGCATCTCCATGCTGACAGGTATTCATATCCGGCACTACGCGCTGCTGCAGGACACTTGCGCGGGTTTGAACTGGGACGACGCCACCGGCCGTCAGAGACAAAACTCACAGCCGTGGATTCTTCAGCCGCTGACCGTTCTGGTCGGCCGCAACAGCACCGGAAAAACATCATTTCTTGACGCCTTGTCTTTTGTCTCCGATTGCCTTCGCTATGATGTGCAGATGGCTTCCGTACTCAATGAGCGTGGCGGATTTTCCCGCTTAGTTTCGGCAGACTCTGATCATTCTGTTTCATTTGAGCTGATTTTTTCTGAAGAAAAACCAGCTCCCCATCATCTGCTTTATCGCTTTGAATGTGCCTGCGACCAGCATGGCCGCCCATATGTCGCGTCAGAAGAGGTCCGTCGTTTCGACCAGGATGATTCACAGCCGGGAGAGCGGAGACTGCTGCAGATGGCGAAGGGAGAAGGTGTCGTCTTTGACGACCGGCTGAATTCGGAAATTACAGTGACCGCAGCGGATCTCAAGCATCCGGCATTGGCTGTCTGGGGAATGACCGGAACCAGTTCCAGCTTGACCCGGCTGTACTGGCAGATCAGCCGGTGGTTCTTCAGTGTGTCTGCCCATGCCGCCGGCCGTCCGGACCAGCGGGCACCCGGTGGTCATAAACATATCAGCCCCGGTCTGGACAATATCGAAAATGTTCTGGCATATTATCGTGAGGAACAGCCGGATATCTATCAGCGGATGATCCGGAAGATCAGTGACCGGCTGCCGACGGATCGTGCCGCTGACCGTGAGTTTCTCAGTGGGAAAATGACATCCGGTGTCCTGAAACTGTTTGCGCTTCTGCTCCTGCTTGAGGATCCGGATCCGCGCCCTCTGCTTTGTCTTGAAGAACCCGATGTGGGCCTTTACCATGAGATGGTGGATCTGCTCGGCAGAGAAATGCGCGACTATTCACTTCGCTCAGATGATTGCCAGATTATCTTCACCACTCACAGCCCGTTCATGCTTGAATCGATGAAACCGGATGAAGTCTGGGTGTTCAGCCGTGTCCGCTTAGAAGCGGATCAGCCCGGACCACTGATTTCAGCCCGTGCCCGCTGCGCGGCCAGTGATCCGCTCGTCCAGGCGATGTATCGCCAGGGTATCGGCTTGAGCGCGATCTGGTATGGCGGCCATTTTGATCAGGAGGCTGAATCGTAAGTGCATCTGGAAGTGCTCATCGAAGATAAATCCGGTGCTGTTGTCATGCGTCATCTGCTGGCCGATATGCTGGATAAGACTCCGCATACCTGGACGGTCCGGCCGCATCGCGGCAAAGGGTACTGGCCTGAGAACTGGGACGCCGTTCCGAAACACATGGCCAGCGGCCTGTATGATCTGCTGCCGGCCAAACTGCGGGCTTATGCTGATCAGTACTCTGACCAGTCCTGGACGCTGGTCGTCATCGTCGATTCAGATACAGATCATCCGGATGATGTCACTGCGCGAATCCGCAGCGCGGCAGCTCGCTATGCCGGACGTCTGCCGGTTGTGATCGGTGTTTCAGTTGAAGAAATGGAGGCCTGGCTGCTGGGAGATCCCCAGGCAATCCGTGAAGCCTACCCGGAAGCCGATATGAGCTGGATGGCCCGGTACCGTCAGGACAGTATCTGTGGAACCTGGGAAATACTGGCGCATGTTCTGATGGGCACCCGGGCGGACCGGCTGATCAAGGTGGGCTATCCTGCCGTCGGCCAGTTCAAGAGCGAATGGGCTGAACAGATCGCGCCGTGCATGGCCGCGGAGCGCAACCGGTCGCCCAGTTTTCAGAAACTTCGCAAAGCGCTGCTGAAGGTGCTCGAGCAGGAGGCTTTATGAGCCACGAAATGATGGACTGGCAAATCCCGACAGCAGTGTATCTTCATATTCCGTTCTGTCGCCAGAAATGCCTTTACTGCGATTTTTTGTCCTTTGCCGGCTGTGATTCAGCCACGATGGCGGACTATCTGGCCGCCCTTGAGCATGAGATTCAGGCGGCCGGCAGCCTGCCGACGGCTCAGGTTCCCCTGCAGACCATTTATTTCGGCGGCGGAACCCCCAGCCTTCTGCCCCCGGAAGATCTGCGGCGTCTGCTGCAGGCTCTGGCATTATCATTTCAGTTGACACCGGATGCCGAGATTTCACTGGAGGCGAATCCCGGAACGCTCCATCCGGATGATCTCAAAACACTCCGCCAGGCAGGATTCACGCGGATCAGCATCGGGCTTCAGGCCTCACAGGATCATCTGCTGCGCCGGATCGGCCGGATACACAACGCGTCTGATTTTTCGAAAACCGTGCGGGCTGCCCGGGCCGCTGGGTTCCGGTCAATCAGCGCGGACATGATGTTTGGTCTTCCTGGCCAGACACTGGACGATGTGGCGGACACAACGGATTTTCTGCTCGATCATCAGGTTGACCATCTATCCTATTACGGACTGATTCTGGAAGACGGTACCCCGCTGGCGGCTGCCGCTGCTCGCGGTGAGCTGTCAGATCTGCCAGATGATGAAACGGAGCGGACTCAGTACCATCTGATCCGTCGTCGTCTGGCAGATGCCGGTCTGGAGCCGTATGAGATCAGCAGCAGTGCCCGGTCCGGCCATCGCTGCCGCCATCATCTGGTTTACTGGCAGGGACGCTCTTATTACGGATTCGGCTTGTCGGCACACAGTTATTTGTACGGACAGCGACGTGCCAATACAGAGCGTATGACGGATTATCTGGCGGCATTCCATCATCCGGCGGAACAGAGTTCAACCGGTCAGAACCCTTTCGCCGCGTCCAGTCTGCTGGAAACCGTTGATCGTGAAGAAGCAATGAATGAAATGATGCTGCTTGGCCTGCGTCTGACGGATGGTGTGTCGTTCAATGATTTTGCCGGGCGCTTCGGCACCCCGCTGACTGTGCGCTATGGCAAGGTGATCGACGCGCTCGTTGACCGCGGGCTGCTGGTCCGGGATGATCGGGGCGTTCGTCTTACCTGTCTGGGGCTTGATCTCGCGAATCTGGTTTTTGAGCAGTTCGTCTGAGTTGACGTCCTGAATTCATTAAAGTTTCACAATCAATACGGTGTTTTTCCCTGACGATTCATTGACAGCCAGGGTTGACGGTGGTAAATTAGCATTAGCACTCTTGCGGGATGAGTGCTAATTTATTGAAAGGATTGATTGAGATGGCGCTTGATGAACGGAAAAAATGTATTCTCAAAGCCGTTGTTGACGACTATATCGCGACAGCTGAACCGGTCGGATCCAAAGCGCTGGTCAGCCGGTACCATTTCAAAGTCAGTCCTGCCACCATCCGTAATGAAATGGCTGAGCTCGAGGAGCTTGGCTATCTTGAACAGCCTCATACATCGGCTGGGCGTGTCCCCTCGGACAAAGGCTACCGTGCTTATGTTGACACGCTGCTGCCGGTTGAGGATATCACCCGGGAGGATGCGGAACGGATCTCACGTTATCTGAGTGACAGCCTTGATGAGCTGACCAGCCTGATCCGTCGGGCTTCATCGGTTCTGTCTGAACAGACCGGATATACATCTGTTGCCTTGTCCCCACAACTGCACCGCAGCCAGCTTCAGCAAATCAAAATGTTGATGATTGAGCCGGGCCGGGCACTCGTTGTGGTCGTGCTTTCGGCTGGCGTCGTCAAAGACCGCCTGGTTCGCATCCCGGATCTTCTTGACGCACAGCAGCTCATGCAGGTCGCGTCGGCGATTGAGAGCGGTCTGGCTGGAATGAAGCTCGATGATATCACCCTGGTGACCGTCGCGGCCGCTGCCCGGCAGACACCGGTTCCGGACAGTCTGCTTAATCAAGTGCTCTATGAGGCCTATGTATCCATCAAGCAGGCAGACAATCTTGAAGTCTATATGGATGGGACTCATAATCTGCTGTCATTCCCCGAGTTTTCCGATGTCAACAAAGCCAGGGAGCATCTGATGACCCTGACATCATCAGGCATGATTGCCGGATATATGAATGAAATGAAAGATCAGGAAGACCAGGGAGCATCTGCCGGTGAATCGACAGATTTGTCAGAGCCGGAACCGCCCGGCGCGGCATCAAGGCCTGCCTATACGGTCCGGATTGGGCAGGAGATTTTGCTGGACGGGCTTCAGGATTGCAGTTTTGTGACGACGACTTATAAAATGGGTGATTATGTTGCCGGACGGATTGGAGTGATCGGTCCCAAGCGAATGACCTATGGAAAAGTCATCTCACATATCAGTTTCATAAAACAGACGCTCAATGAACAAATCAGAAGCCTTGCCGCTGGCAGGGACAGAACGGAGGATCATGAGGATGAAGCATAAGGAAACGCCGGAGCAGGACTCTGCGCAGCCGGCTGAGAATCTGGTGGAAGAAACGGTGGAATCACCGGAAAAGACTTCTGAAGCGCCAGTTGAGCCGGACAACGCTGAACCGGCAGACGAAATCGCTGAGATCCGCCGGCAACTCGATGAGAAAGAGGCCGCGCTTCAGGACATGTCGGGAAAATATCTTCGTCTGGCGGCGGAATATGACAATTACCGCCGCCGCACTCAGAAGGAAAAAGACGCTTTATATACAGAGACCATCGCGGAAGTGGTCAGTCAATGGCTGCCTGTTCTCGATAATCTCGATCGTGCCGAGTTTTTATCCGCTTCGTATGAAAGTGATGAAGCTCAAAAAATATGTGAGGGTGTCGTCTTGATTCAGAAACAGGTGAAAACTGTTCTGGACCAGCTTGGCGTCAGTGAAATAGAAAGCCTGGATCGGCCATTTGATCCTCAGCTGCATGATGCCGTCATGCATGTCGAGGACGATCAGGCCGGTCCGTCAACGGTCGTTGAAGTACTGCGCAAAGGCTATCAGGTCAATGACCGTGTCATCCGCCATGTGATGGTGAAGGTTGCCAATTGAGCACCATGGATGATTTGAAATGTATATATTTGATCAGGAGGATATAGAATATGGCTAAAATTATCGGAATAGATCTTGGAACCACCAATTCATGCGTCGCGGTTATGGAAGGCGGCGAGCCCGTTGTCATCACAAACGCTGAAGGTAATCGGACAACCCCGTCCGTGGTGGCGTTTTCCAAAACCGGCGAGCGCCTGGTTGGACAAGTCGCCAAGCGCCAGGCAGTGACCAATACCGATCGCACGGTTCAGTCGATCAAGCGTGAAATGGGAACCGCCCATAAAGTCAATATCGGCGACAAGACCTACTCGCCACAGGAAATATCAGCGATGATTCTGCAAAAGCTCAAGGCTGATGCCGAATCCTATCTCGGAGAGACCGTTACGCAGGCCGTCATCACGGTTCCTGCCTACTTCAGTGATGCTCAGCGTCAGGCGACCAAGGACGCCGGTAAAATCGCCGGCCTCGATGTCCTGCGCATTATCAATGAACCGACGGCTGCGGCGCTTGCCTATGGCCTTGATAAAGAAGAGGATCAGAAAATCCTCGTGTTCGACCTTGGCGGCGGTACGTTTGACGTGTCCATTCTGGAGATCGGCGACGGTGTTTTTGAAGTGCTGGCGACCAATGGCAACAACCGGCTCGGCGGTGATGATTTTGATGAAAAGATAGTCAACTGGATGGTGGCCGGATTCAAGCGTGAACAGGGCATTGACCTGAACAATGACAAAATGGCGATGCAGCGTTTGCGCGAGGCCGCTGAAAAGGCGAAAATCGAGCTCTCAAGCACAACCAGTACATCGATCAATCTGCCTTACATCACAGCCGACGCAACCGGTCCGAAACATCTCGACATGACACTGAGCCGGGCGAAGTTCGATGAACTGACCGCTGATCTGGTTGAGAAGGCCAAGGGCCCGACACGCAGCGCGCTGGCAGATGCCGGTCTCAAACCGGATGAAATAGATAAGATCCTGCTGGTCGGTGGTTCAACCCGTACTCCGTCAGTTCAGGAAATGGTCAGACAGCTGTTTGGCAAAGATCCGTTCAAAGGCATCAATCCGGACGAATGTGTCGCGATCGGTGCCGCGATCCAGGCCGCGGTCCTTTCCGGAGACGTAACGGGACTGCTGCTGCTCGATGTCACGCCGCTCTCTCTCGGTATTGAGACCATGGGTGGAGTGTTTACCAAAATCATCGACCGCAATACAACCATTCCGACCAAGAAAAGCCAGGTTTTCTCGACGGCAGCCGATGGACAGACTCAAGTAGAAGTACATGTCCTGCAAGGTGAACGTGAAATGGCTCAGTACAATAAAACGCTTGGCAAGTTCAATCTTGATGGTATTCCGCCGGCTCCGCGCGGTACGCCCCAGATTGAAGTCACCTTCGATATTGATGCCAACGGTATTGTCAATGTTCACGCCAAAGATAAGGGCACCAATCGTGAACAGCATATCACCATCACAGCTTCAACGAATCTGAGTGATGATGAGATTGATAAGGCGGTCAAAGAAGCTGAGATTCATGCCGCGGAAGATAAAGCGAAGAGAGAAGAGATAGACACCAGAAACAGTGCGGACGCAGCCGTGTATCAGGCTGAGAAAACACTGAAGGATATGGAAGAGAAAATTGATGATGGCGACCGCCAGACCGTTCAGTCGGCGATTGACCAGCTCAAAAGCAGTCTGGCCGGAACGGATACGGAAAAGATCCGCCAGGACACGGAAAACCTGCAGCAGGCGTTCTACAAAGTCAGTGAGAAGCTGTACAGCCAGACAGGTGAAGCCGGTCCGGAAGCAGGACCTCAGGGTTTTGACGGCAGTGCCGGCCCGGAAGATGGCGGATTCAAGGACGCGGGCAGCGACAGCTGACGTTGACTGATTCTGACAGCCGTAACGATTCCCGCCCGACCACTGTGGCCGGGCGGGATTTATCCGTTTACAAGGAGGAACAAACAGCGTGGCCGAAAAGAGAGATTATTATGAAGTTCTCGGAGTGTCAAAATCGGCAGCGGATGATGAACTGAAGAAAGCCTACCGCAAACAGGCCAAACAGTATCATCCGGATCTGAACCCCGGTGATAAAGAAGCTGAAGCGAAATTCAAGGAAGCCAATGAGGCCTACGCGGTGCTCAGCGATCCTGAGAAAAGACGGGTCTATGATCAATATGGCCACGCCGGTGTGGATGGTCAGGGATTCGGTGGTTTTGGCGGTGCCGGATTCGATATCGCCCTTGAAGATCTGTTCGGATCATTTTTCGGCGGCGGCTTCGGTGGTTTCGGCGGTGGATCACGGCGTCAGCGCGGTCCTAAACGTGGAGCGAATCTTCGCTACCGGATGAATCTGGAGTTCATGGAAGCCGCGTTTGGTGTTGAACGGGAAATAAAGATCCGTAAAGAGGACCTCTGTGACAGCTGCCAGGGTACGGGAACCGCTGACGGGGAAAAACCGGAAACCTGCAGCACCTGCCATGGCAGCGGCCAGGTCAACCAGCAGCAGCAGACCATGTTCGGAACAGTGATGACAAGCCGCCCCTGCCCGACCTGCGGCGG